>NZ_JBSFDI010000002.1:171001-258002 GCF_053593835.1 Streptomyces sp. NPDC002076 | reverse complement strand
ACGGCTGGAACATCTACAACTCGCTCATCTGACCGAGGACGGAGGCGCGGCCCTGCGTGAGGGACCGCGCCTCTGATGGTGGCGACAGCTAGGAGCTGCTCCGACCGCCGGTGGACGAGGATCCGCCCACGCTCATCACGACACACCGTCACAGCGACCCGGTGCAGCCAACCCTCCCGGATGGCCTGTCGGCGGCTGACCACCACCCCCCACACACGATCTTGATCGTCGACACGCTCCACCAGTTCATCCACGACGCACACCCTGGCAGAGCCCACTGACAACGCCGCTTCCCGGCGACTCGTGGAGGGCGTCCCGAGAGCACCTGCACCAAGAGGTCGGACGCGGATGACGACAGTTGTCGTGCAAATACGACACCTATCGTTCTCAGGCTCAGTGATGCTCATGGCTGGGTGAGGATCCGGGCCCGGAGGAGTTCGAACGATGCTCGTCCGTACATAGCTCGCTTGAGAGTTTTAACCCGATTTACGTGACCTTCAACGACGCCGGAACTCCACGGCAGAGTCAATCCGGCGGTGACGGCGTCGAGGTCCTGGCGGAGGAAGCCGGCGAAGCCCTTCATTGGCTTGGGTGCGTCTTGCTCGGCCTGCCGGATCCACTCCAGCAGGAGGTATCCGCGCCGGTGGCGGACCAGGTCGGCAAAGGCGCGGGCTAGGTCGCAGGCCCGGGTGATGTCGGGGCTGGCGAGCCGGACTTGAAGGAGCCCCTCGTTCTGGCCCTTGGTGAGGGTCTCGCGGGGGCCGCATGATCCAGGATGCGATCTTGCGGGGGCTGGGGACGTCGGCCCTCACCGGTTCCGCGGTGCCCGCGCGGAGCGCGGCGAGGTGCTTGCGGACGACTTGGCGGCTACCGCGGTAGCCGCGGGCCTGGATCTCCAGGAACAGCCGCGTGCCGCTGACCTGGCCTCGGGCCTCGGTGAAGCGGGCATTGAGGTATGCCTTGAACGGCTCCAGGACGCCGTCGGGGCGGCGTTCGCGGGCGGAGGCGAGCAGCTGGTCGAGGTCGATGTCGCGGAATCGGCGGACGGTCTTGCAGTCGAGGTTCAGACGGCGGGCGATCGCGCTGATCGTCCAGCGTTTCTCCAGCAGGCGGTGAATGTCCTCGTAGCGGTGGCGGAGGCATTCGATGATCTGGGTGTGGGGCGGCTCCGCGGGCGGCAACAGCATCGGGGTCGCCTCGGGCACTGCGGCTGCTTCCGCCGCCGTCTCCTCCTCGGCGCGTTTGCGCAGGCAGTCGCGGTGCTGATGGCAGGTCTTCTCCACTGCGGCGGACAGGTTCTGTAATAGAGTGCCAGCGATCAGCGACTTCGAGGGCGTTGGGGGCGGCTTCCCTGACAGCCTTGGTGTAGGCGGTCGCCCGGTCCCGGCAGATGATCTCGGCTCCGGGGTGGTCCGTGAGCCAGGCCGCGAAGGTCTCGGAGGTGCGGTCGGGCAACACGTCCACGATCCGGGCCGGCCTCGACGTCGACCAGCACGGTGCCGTAGGTGCAGCCCTTCCGGACGGCGAACTCGTCCACCTTCAGCACCCGTCGGGCACGGTCCGGCACTGCCGGTGCCGTCAACAGCATGAGCAGCAGCGTCCGGCCCGCGGTCAGGCGCAGTCGGCGGCACAGGCGTGCGGCGGGGCGGCCGCCGAGCTCGATCGCGATCGACCGCAGTCAGCCCGCCAGCCCGGTGCTGGAACGGCGGTAGCGCGCGGACAGACCCGATACACCCGCAGCCGCATGATGACTCGCCCCGACCCCAACGACCGTTCCTCCAGGGCGCGTTGATACGTGCTGTGTATGCGGCGGGCTTGCTTGCAGCAGTTCGGGCACCGGCCTGGGGGGGCCGTCGACACCGCCTCCACCACCAGGATGCCGGAGGAGCCGCTCACTCCCTCCACCCGCACATCGATCCCGGGAAACAGCACAATCTTCCCCGACCGCACCCGCCCTGATCCGCCTGGCCGGCGCGGTCCTGGCCGAGCAGAACGACGAGTGGACCGAAGCCCGCCGCTACATGGAGCTCGACCTGCTGGCCAAGGCCCCGACTCCGCCTGATCGAGTCAGGAACCGCCGACACCGTCCTGCCCACCGAACTCACCGCACCGCCTCAAAGTGAGATCACCGATCAGAACCTGATGAAGCATCACGCAAATGCAACTGCGAGTTGTAACCTGTCGTCACACCAGGTGCCAACCATCAGTGAACGCTACTCGGGGGACAGCAGGATGGCCTTGCAGGTGCGGCCCACCAGCGGCCAGCCGAAGGAGTACTTACCTTCTGACGAACCGCGCCGGCTCTCGCTGTTCCAGCTCTTCGGACTTGCCGCCGGGGGGACCATCGGCTCCGGCTGGCTGCTGGGCGCGGTCGACGCCTATGACAAGGCCGGCAGCAATGCTCCGTGGGCCTGGCTGATCGGCGGGCTGGTGATGCTGATCGTGGCCGGTGTCATGGTGGAGTTGGGCACGGCTGCACCGAAGACCGGAGGGCTCATCTTCCTTCCGCTGCAGAGCAGTGGGCCGCTGGTGGCGATCGTGGCCGCGGCGGGGCTGTGGATCTTCTACGCGATAAACGCGGCCAGTGAGTCTGTGGCAATGACCAAGGGGCTCTCGTCCATACTCCCCACGTTCCTGATAGGGCCCGGGACCACCCTGACCGCCTGGGGTTGGGTCTGCTCGCTGGCGTTGATGGCGGTGATCTCGGCGACCAATCTGCTCGTCCCGCGACTGGTGCGGATCGGCAACTCCTGGCTGACCGTGGTGAAGGTCGTAGTCCCGCTGCTCACCATCGTCCTGTTCATCGCGTCCGGATTCGATCACCATCATGGGGGCGGGGCCGGGGACGGCACCGGTGGCGCCGGAAGGTACGGCGCGGTCCTGGCCGCCGTGGTGGACAGCGGGGTGATCTACGCCTATGTGGGATTCCAGGGCCCGCTGGACTTCGCCGGAAACGTCAAGGCCGAGGGTCGGCTGACCGAGCCTGCCCGGCTGCGTTGGGCGGTCTACGGCACGATCATCGGCACAACCGTGCTCTACATCCTCCTCCAGATCGTCTTCAGCTCTCGCCAGGGGCAGTGGGATCCGGGCCGCCCGGACTCCCCCTACACCCAGTTCGCCTTCGCGTCCTCGGTCGCCTGGCTCGGGTGGTGTCTGCGGATCAACTCGGTGCTCTCCCCCATGGGCGCCGGGCTCGTCTTCACCCATGCCCTGACCCGCGAGGTCGCCACGCTCAGCCGCGCCCATCTCACCCACCGGGGCCTGCAGACAATGCGCACCACCACCCTGCGTGGCAGGGACGTCTACTGGCTGGTGCTGGCGGTGGACTTCGTCGTCGGGGTGGTCGCGCTGCTCGCGATGGGCGGCCGATGGCACACCCTGGTCGCGGCCGACGGCGTGCTGACCCTCGTCGTGTACGCCGTTCCCGGTGTGGCCCTGGTCTCCTTGCGCGACAAGCTGCCGCCGGTCTCGCCGAGCCGCAACCGGGCCCGCCGACACGCGGCCTGGCTCAGCTTCGTCCTCATTGCATTGATCCTGTACGGAGCCGGGTGGACGGACCTGTGGCATGGAATGGCAGTGCTCGCCGTCGGCTGCGTGCTGCTGCTCGGATTCCCGGTACTGGCCCGGCAGTTCCCCACGCTGGGACGCTTCTACGACGCCCGGGAGCATGTGACGCGCTTCCGCCGGCTGGGCTCCGACCCGGCCGCCCAAGCTGCGGCCTGCCTTCTCGGCATGTTGGCGCTGCTGCTGGTTTGCACCCTGTTCGGCAACCCCGAGCCCGGTGCCCCACACCGTCTCGCGTTCTATCTGTGGGGCGCGGGTGTGGGGGTCATGGCCCTGACCGCGTTCTACGGCATGGTGTGGGCCTCGAGACGCCATATCGGGCGAGTGGAGCCGCTGCTGCCGCTACCGACCTCCCAGCTCCGCGAAAGGGAGCAGGGGCGGCCCCAGGAGCCGCAGCGGTAGCCGCGCACAGCGGGCTAATGCACCGACTCCACGACCTGCTCGGCCTCCTCCTCGAAGCCCCTGCTCCGCAACAGGGACACCGCTTCCTGGCGGCGCACCGCGTCCGCCCACCGGCCGACCGTCCCGCGGTAGAGCGAACGCCGGCGCCGCCCGTCCATCCCGCTGGCGCGCAACTGCTCGGTGATCGCCACCACGTCCGCGGGGGTGATCCGCTGCTCGTTCTCCAGACAGCGTTCCAGCAGGTCCCAGGCCTTCTCTCGGCCCCAGGCCCGATCCGTCCCGTTGCCGTAGAGGCGGACGGCCGTCTCGGCGACGACACCGCCCATCGGCACCCCGGCCAGTTCGGGGTCGGAGGGATCCGACAACTCCTTGCAGGCGACGTCCGCAGCGATCCTGCCGCGATTGCCCTGCACCTGCTGCGCCGTGACATAGTCGGCAAACACCCCGGGGTCGACATTTCTGCTCAGCAGTCCGGCGGTGAGTCGGCGGGCGACGGTCCGCGCCACCCGGTACAGGTCCCGGGAACGCTCAATCTTCGTCTGCAGTCGCACCAGCTCGCCGCCGGCCCGGCCGTCGATGTGCTCCGCTGCGGCTATCCACAGCAGGCGCCAACACTCCGGGTCGGCGTCGATGTTCTTCAACTCTTTCACGAGAGTGTCGATCTCGGCTGGGGAGCGCGGTCCGGCGGCACATGCCACGCCGCGGGCCACGACTTTGGCATACAGATCGACCCTGGTCCTCGCCACGGTCTCGAACTTCTGCCAGCGGCTGATGATCTCGGCCAGTTCATGCAGCTCCTCGCGTGCCGCAGCCTGATTCTGGACGGCCTCGCAACGCTCCGGGTCGCTCTCCGCCAACTCCCGGCAGACCGCGGCTACGTTGTGGTACTGCAACCGCCTGCCCACATGCTCGATGAGGGAATCCGGGCTGTGTTCCGAGCCCGAGATCAGCTTGGCGACGGTATCCCTGGTGGGCCCCACCAGATCCGTGTCGCGCAGCCGCGTGTCGATCCAGTTCTCCAGCACCGGCTCAACCGGACTGAGCATACGCAGTGCCGTGACCAGGTCGTTGAGCCCGGCCGGCGTCGTCGTGTCGGACTGCCGCGCACCGGACGTATTGATCCTCTGCACGGCCCGTCCCAGAAGGTCCACCGCCGCCTCTGCGCACCCTTCGTCGCGCAGCCCGAGATACAGCAGTGCCGTGTCAAGCAGGGTCCGCTTCTCGCTGAACGTGTTCAGCGTGGCGTCGACAAGGTCCTGCTTGCCCCGCCCGCGCAACTCCCGGACGAACCGGGCCACATCGAGCGCCGTGCGCTGGCGAGCCACATCGTGCACGATGCCCTTGCTCAGCGCAGAGGGCCGGTACTCGGCGATCTCGGGTTCCGGCTGCTGCCGCTCCCCCTGCCCGGCCACGCCCAAAGAGGCGGCGCCGTCGATCTCCGACTGACGGCACGCCAGATCCGCCGCATCGCCGATGCTTCGCCACAGCGCCGCCGTCGCCAGTACGTTCACCGCGTCGTAGAAGTGGAACTTCGCTGCTGCTTCGATCAGTTGGTCCGTCGACCGCTGTATCGCGAAGGCGTACAGCACCCGGATCGCGACGGCGGGCCGAGGCGGCTCACCCTTGCTCTCGTTGCCCTTCCGAAGGGCCTGCACGCGCGCCGCGACTTCTTCGGTGCTGCTCCGGGTCACCCAGGAGTACCGGACGCTCCACGTCCGATCTTCGTCAAGCCATCCCTCGGCTCCGGGTCGAGCCCTACTCATGCGTGACACTCAAGCTGCGCGACGCTCCATCCGACTGAAGTATCTGGCGAAGGTGTCCGGGGAACGGTAGGCATCGTTCGCCCGTATGTCGATGTGCTCCGCCAGCTTCAGGCTGTCGTCGTCCCCCCTGTCGCAGAGGGTGGAGACGATATCGGCGGTGGTGCACTCGTCCTTCAGCAGGTACGGGATACGCGCGTCCGGGTCGCCCCTCAACCAGTCGATCCAGCCGTGCAGATCCGTGGGCAGCGACGGATCCACACGCTGGTCGGCGGCCATCCGGTTGGTGAAGATCTGTGTTCCGTCGGGAGCGTCCCTGAGCACCATCCGCGGCTGCGGATGCCCTGCGGTGCACTTCTCCATCTCGGCCTTGATGGCCTCCCGGAGCAATCCGAAGGTGAGCTGGTCCTTGCGGTCCCGAATGCCTCGCGAAAGGACGTTGAGCAAATGTCCGCTGAACGGAGTGCACTGGTCGAACGGTGCCGGGAGACCGGGACACCCCTCGGCGGAGGCGAGCGGACCGGCGAGGGCGGCATCCTGGCCGAGAGCGCTGAGTACGCAGGTGCCCTCGAACTGGCGGCCCATCACACCCGGCAGTTTCGGCTCCTCCTCGGCCGGGCCCAGGTCGCCCAGCCTGTGTGAGTAGCAGCAGTCGGCGATGAGGACCTTGAGCCCAGCCGCGGCCTTACGCATGGCGCGGTACACGTACCAGCTGTTCAACCACGTCCATGGAGCCCGGTCCTGGGACGTGCCCACCGAGAAGTGCACCTGGTCCCCGGCGGGGACGTCGCCCCAGCAGGCTCCGTGGCCGACGTAGACGACGAGCAGGGTGTCCGAAGGGCCGGTCTCGGCGGCGGTCTCCTCCAGGGCGCGCATCACCCCGTCGATCGTCCCTGCCTCGTCCGGACCGAGCACCCGGCAGCCCTCTGCGCCCCAGAGCTTGTCACCTGCGAGGACTTCTCTGTACATACGTCCGCTCGCGGCGATCGTGGGCCAGCCGGGGACATTCGATCCCGGCTGGTACTCCCCAGGTGCGATCACCAGTGCGCGTGAAGCCATCTCAGCCGTTCACTCCTTCGGATCCCCTGGGCCGGTTCTCGTCCGGGGCACCTGCCGGAGCGTCAGTGGATGACGGCGGCACGGGCCTTACCTCGACCTCGGCCTGCGGCGGATCCAACCGGCCGGCCCGCCACCGCTCAACTGCCCGCTTCGTGGCGTCCAGGGCCGCGCCGAGGGACTCCTCGGTGAGCTTGGAGACAGCGGCCACCAGCAGGATCTCGACGATGCCGCCGGTCAATACCCACCCCTGGTCGACCTCCTCGCGGCGCCATTCCAGACCGGTCCCCGCCTCGAGTTCGCCCCGTATCCGCTCCGGATCGTCCAACCCGAGTAATGCGCCCCTCACGGACACCGAGATCACCGCTGCCACTTACCGGCCCCCATGTCGTCGAGTTGTGGTCCCCACCCCGATCCCATCCAGGGTATCGGGCCTGACGGAGCAGGCACAGACGGCTCACGAGATCGTCGGCGATGGCCCGTGCTCACCTGTGCAGTGGCTGTGTCGCTGCCGGTCACGGCTGCCCCACGACGAGATCTCCGGGCACCTGAAGGAGGCCAACCGTCACGGGCAGTCATGTGGGCGAGAACAGGGGCGGCGACCTGGACCCTGGCCGCGATCACCCGTCAAGCCTCACAGCTCGCCCTGGACCACGGGCACGCTGGTCTCTTCGGCGGACTGTCGGCAGGGTTCAGAAGGTGAGCACGGGCTTGATCGTCTTGCCCGCGTTCATGTCCCGCACCGCCTGGTCGATGTCCGTGAACGGATAGGTGCTGATCAGGCGGTGCAGCGGCAGCCGTCCCTCCTTGACCAGCTGGACGAGAGCGGGGATGAAGGTCTGGGTTTCGCTGTCCCCCAGGGTGAGCCCGACGATCCGCTTGCCTGGCAGCAACCCGTTGACGTCAAGGGCGACTTCGGTGCCGAAGGACGGGGCGCCGACGACGACCAGGGTGCCGCGGGCGGCGAGCGCGTCGGCACCCTGGCGCAGCACGGCGACGTTGCCCGTGGTCTCGACGATTCCGTCGGCTCCCTGCCCGTCGGTCAGCACCGCGAGCGTGTCGCCGAGGTCGGCCTCGGCCGCATTGACGGTGTGCGTGGCGCCCAACTCCTCGGCGAGGGTGAGGCGTTCGGCGAACCGGTCGACGGCGATGATCCGGGCAGCCGGGGTGAGGGCGGCGGCCATCACCGCGGACAGGCCCACGGCTCCGGCGCCGAGGACGACGAGAGTGCTGCCCGCCCGGGGTTTGAGGACGTTCCACACGGCACCGACCCCGGTCTGTACACCGCAGCCGAGCGGGGCGATGCACCCGAGCGGCACATCCGGGTCGACCTTCACCAGGCTGCGCCGGTCCACCAACGCGTATTCGGCGAAGGAGGACTGGCCGAAGAAGTGCCCGCCGAGCGGGCTGCCCTCGCGGCTGATGGTGCTGGTTCCGTCGGCGCGCCGGCCGCCGATGAGGTTCAGCGGGAGCCAGGTGGCGCAGTACGCGGGGTGTCCGTCACGGCAGTTGCGGCAGCCGCCGCAGGAGGTGAAGGACAGCACGACATGGTCGCCGGGTTCGACGCCGGTCACGTCCGGGCCGACGGCCTCCACGACACCGGCTCCTTCGTGGCCGAGGACGCCCGGCAGCGGGAAGGGCAGAGCGCCGCTCGCCACGGCGAGGTCGGTGTGGCACAGGCCGGTGGCGACCATGCGCACGAGGGCCTCACCAGATCCCGGGGCGTCGAGTTCGATGTCGCAGAGCGTGAAGGGCGCTCCTGCGGACTCGACCACTGCGGCGTGCGTGGTGGTGGTGGTCATACGGTGAACTCCTTTGCGCCGGCGCTCAGTCGAGCGAGACGACCACGGACTTGACCTTGGTGTAGGCGGCGAGGGCCTCGGGGCCGTACTCGCGGCCGAAGCCGGAGTCCTTGACGCCCCCGAAGGGGACCGCCGGGTCGAGCATGGCCCAGTCGTTGATCCAGACGATGCCGGCCTGCAGCCGCTCGGCGACGCGGTGGGCGCGGGCGAGGCTGGTGGTCTGGATGCCCGAGGCGAGGCCGTACGGCGTGGAGTTGGCGAGGTCCACGGCCTCGTCCTCGGTGCCGAAGGGCTGGACCGTGAGGACGGGGCCGAAGATCTCCTCCTGGACGACGCGGGAATCGTTGGCGAGGCCGGTGATCACGGTGGGTTTGTAGTAGTAGCCGCCGCCCAGGTCGAGCCGCTCGCCGCCGGCGACCACCCTGGCGCCCTCCTTGCGCGCCAGTTCGACGTACTCCTCGACCTTCTTCAGGTGCTTCAGTGCCGCCATCGGCCCGACGACGGTCCCCGGATCGCGTGGATCGCCCACGGGCACCTGCGCGATGGCCTCGACCAGGCTGGCGACCAAGGTGTCGTGCACCGGGCGGGCGACCAGCAGCCGGGGGCCGGCCATGCAGAACTGGCCGGTGTTGAAGACGAACGCCTTGATGATCGCGCCGACCGATTTCTCCAGGTCGGCGTCCTCGAAGACGATGTGCGCCGCGTTTCCGCCCAGCTCCATCATGACGGTCTTCAGCCCTTCACCCGCCACGCTCGCCACGTGCCGGCCGACGGCGGTGGATCCGGTGAAGGCGACCTTGTCGATGCCGGGGTTGCGCAGCAGAGCCTCGCCCGTCACCGGACCTGTACCCGTGACGACGTTGACCACGCCGTCGGGGACGCCCGCCTCCTTCAGCAGGCGGCCCATGTAGAGGGCGCTGAGAGGAGTCTCCTCGGCGGGCTTGTGGACGACGGTGTTGCCGGCCGCGAGAGCCGGTGCGAGCTTCGAACCAGCGAGAATCAGCGGGAAGTTGAAGGGTGTGATGGCGGCCGGCAGCACCTCCATCGGTGCCACGCGCGGCGTGCCGGACGTCTCCCTGCAGGCGAGCCCGTCCACGGGAGCGCTGGTGTACCTGTCCCTCCCGCCCGACGGCCAGAGCGGGCTGAAGTGCGGCAGCACACCGTGCAGCACGGGCTGGTACGACATCGGCGGCACGTCGTTGGCCTGTCCCCAGTGGGCGGGCCTGGTCTCCCTCGCCGACCAGATCAACGGCGGTGGACTCGGACTCATCAACCCCACCCTGTACAAGCTCGCGTCGGACCCGGCCACATACGCGGCGGACTTCAACGACATCACCGTGGGCAACAACACCACCGAAGCCTCGGTCCCGGGCTACTCGGCCACCACAGGATGGGACCCCGTCACCGGACTGGGCACGCCGAACGCGGCGAAGCTCCTGCCCGACCTCGTCAGTGCCATGCACAGCGGCTGACCCTCTGGGGCAACGACGTCCGCGCCTGAGCCGTCCGCCTGCTCGGCTCAGGCGAGCACCAGCACCAGCGGCACACCCCGGCACGGCACCAGGCGCATGCCGTCGTACGCGCCGGGCCGCGCCGCGCCGAGGAGTTCGCCGAAGTCCGGGCCCTTGGTGAGGGAGCCGGCCAGGTGGGCGGGGTCGGCGGAGGCGGCGACCCGGCCCCGGGCGTTCACCAGGTGGGCGGGGCGGGGCAGGCGCCGCAGGAGGGGGAGGACGGCCGTCTCGAAGTGCCGCAGGTAGACGTCGGCGGCGGCGACTCCCGCGAACCGGCCCTGGGCCAGGACGGGTTCGGAGAGGGTGAGGCTGTACTCGTCGGAGCAGAGGTAGTCGACGTACGGTCCGGCCACCGCCCGGCGCCCGGTGTCGCGGGGCAGCGCGAACCAGTCCCAGTGCGTGTAGTCGGAGTACGCCGACTGGCCGGGATCGAGGTCGAGCAGAAGCGGGCGTACGTCGCCGTCGGCGCCGGACTG
The DNA here is from genome assembly GCF_053593835.1 of Streptomyces sp. NPDC002076. NCBI lineage: Bacteria > Bacillati > Actinomycetota > Actinomycetes > Kitasatosporales > Streptomycetaceae > Streptomyces > Streptomyces sp. NPDC002076. The sequence continues at coordinate 247,431 of NZ_JBSFDI010000002.1, read as the reverse complement.
CCACCACTCCAGCCAGGCGGGCACGTCCGTCAGCAGGCCGGGTGCCGCGACGAAGCCGACGCCGGAGACGAGTTCCTCGCGCGTCAGATGGACGTGCAGCCCGGGGCGCAGGGCGGCGAGGTCGGCGCTGGCCGGCCGCCGGCCCTTAGCCACCACCCGGCCGAGCAGGGCTTCGGTGTCGGTGCGAGTGGCGGCGACCGTCTCGAAGACGGCCTCCAGCGCACCGCCGACCTGTGCGGCCACCCACGCCTCGGCTTCCGTGTCGAAGGTGGCGAGCGCGGTACTCCGGCCCATCGTGTCCTCCAGCGGACGGGAACCTGACGCGGTGCGGTCAGAGGGTGAGGCGTACGGCGACGAGCCGCGCCGTCGACTCCCTGACGCACCGCTCGGCCAGTGTGCCGGCCGTTTCGTGGGCCCCATCTTGCACGGCGGAGATCACGGCGCGGTGACGTTCCGCAACTTCTTCACGACATGCGTCGTCGGCCAGGACCAGGCACAGCAGTGCGCCGATCTCGCTCTGCAGGGCGACCTGTTCGCGGGTGAGCCGGGCGGACTGGGCGGCCGCCGCGAGTTCGACATGGAAGCGGCCGTAGAGGCGGCTGCGCGCCGCCGCGTCCTCGGACCGGGCCAACTCATCTGCGGTACGGCGGAGTTGGTGTAGATCCTCGGGTTCGGTGCGCTGGGCGGCGAGCCGGGCGGCGGCGCCGGACAGGGCGGCCCAGTGGTCGCCCAGGTCGCGCAGTTCCTCGGTGCTCCAGCCACGCAGGCGGGCCTTGAGGCGGTCGTCGGCGGGGACTTCGGGCAGCGAGACGAAGCTGCCGCCGCCGCGGCCCCGGCGCGTGGTGACCAGGCCCTGTTGGCGCAGGGCCATGAGCGCCTCGCGCAGGGTGACCGTGGAGACGCCGAGCTGTCCGGCCAGCTCGGTCTCGCCGGGCAACTGCTCGCCGTCGGCCAGCAGACCCAGTTCGATGGCGTCGCCGATGCGGCGGACGACCGCGTCCACGCGGGCCCGGTTGTCCACCGGGCTGAAGACGGCCCTGCGGGCGCCGCCCTCGATCTCGTACTGCCTCACGGTCACCACCTCGTGCATTGACTCAAGCTTTACCCTAAGGGGATCTTGAGCTTAGAACTATGACTTCATATGTTTACCGTCAACGGTTCAACGTACAGCGCGCCAGAAAGGTTCCCCTATGGAGGGAATTGCGATCCGGCTGCAGGACCTGCGGAAGTCGTTCGGTGAGACGACCGCCGTGGCCGGAGTCGACCTGGAGATCCGGGACGGCGAGTTCTTCTCGATGCTCGGCCCGTCCGGATCCGGCAAGACGACCGTGCTCCGGCTGGTCGCCGGGTTCGAGACACCGGACCAGGGCCGGATCGAACTCGCCGGGCAGGAGGTCACCGGCCTCGCCCCGTTCGAGCGGGACGTGCACACGGTCTTCCAGGACTACGCCCTCTTCCCGCACATGACGGTCGAGCAGAACGTCGCCTACGGGCTGAAGGTCCGCAAGGTGCAGAAGGCCGAACGGCTCGTCCGCGCCCGCAAGGCCCTCGCCGAGGTCCGCCTGGAGGGCTACGGCCAGCGGCGTCCAGCCCAGCTCTCCGGCGGGCAGCGCCAGCGTGTCGCCCTCGCCCGCGCGCTCGTCGGCCGGCCCCGGGTCCTGCTGCTGGACGAGCCCCTCGGCGCCCTCGACCTGAAGCTGCGCGAGCAGATGCAGGTCGAACTCAAGGCCATCCAGCGGGAGGTCGGCATCACCTTCGTGTTCGTCACCCACGACCAGGAGGAGGCCCTGACGATGAGCGACCGCATCGCCGTCTTCGACCAGGGCCGTATCGCCCAGGTCGGCACGCCCGCGGAGATCTACGAACGCCCGGCGACCCCGTTCGTCGCCTCCTTCGTCGGCACCTCGAACCTGCTCGACGGCGAGGCGGCCCACCGGATCGTCGGCAGCCCGGGCACGTACAACATCCGGCCGGAGAAGATCCGCGTCCTGAAGGAGTCCGCCGAGGTGGACGAGCCCGAGCACGCCACCACGACCGGAACCGTCGCCGAGGTCGTCTATCTCGGCGACGCCACCCGCTTCCTGGTCGACCTCGACGGCGGCGGCCGGCTCACCGCGCTCCAGCAGAACCTGGAGACCTCCTCCGAGGACGTCGCCGCCTACCGCGGCACCCGGGTGCGCCTGACCTGGCACCGCCGGCACGCCGTCCGGCTGCCCTCCTGACCTCTCCCCCGCCTCTACGTCCCCATGGAGAACGCCGTGCGTCCCACCCGTGTCCTGCGCACCGCGGCCTGCGCCGCCGCGCTGCTGCTCGCCGCCGCCTGTGACTCCTCCGGCTCGGGCGGCTCGTCCGCCACCGGGCTCAACCCGCCCGACCTCAAGGCCCCGACGAAGCTCGGCAAGACGGAGGGCCAGGTCAACCTGATCGCCTGGGCCGGCTATGTCGAGGACGGCTCCAACGACCCGAAGGTGAACTGGGTCAGCGACTTCGAGAAGCAGACGGGCTGCCAGGTCCACTCCAAGGTCGCCGCCAGCTCGGACGAGATGGTCAAGTTGATGAAGACCGGCGAGTACGACGCCGTCTCCGCCTCCGGCGACGCCTCCCTGCGCCTGATCGCCGCCGGGGACGCGGCCCCGGTGAACACCAACCTGGTCCCCAACTACAAGGACATCTTCAGCGGGCTGAAGAACGGCGCGTGGAACTCGGTGAAGGGCCAGATGTACGGCATCCCGCACGGCCGGGGCGCCAACCTGCTGATGTACAACGCCGACAAGGTCAAGCCCGCGCCCACCTCCTGGTCCGCCGTCTTCGACGACGCCTCCCGGTACAAGGGGCACGTCACCGCGTACGACTCGCCGATCTACATCGCCGACGCGGCCCTCTATCTCAAGGCCACCAAGCCCGAGTTGAAGATCAAGGACCCGTACGCGCTCGACCAGAAGCAGTTCGACGCGGCCGTGGCCCTGCTCAAGCAGCAGAACAAGGACGTCGGCGAGTACTGGAGCGACTACCTCAAGGAGGTCTCCGCCTTCAAGAGCGGTGACTCGGTGGTCGGCACGACCTGGCAGGTCATCGCCAACCTCGCCGCCTCCGAGGGCGCCAAGGTCAAGGCGCTGGTGCCGAAGGAGGGTTCGACCGGCTGGTCCGACACCTGGATGGTGTACAGCAAGGCCAAGCACCCCAACTGCGCCTACAAGTGGCTGGACTGGATCGTCTCGCCCAAGGTCAACGCCCAGGTCGCCGAGTACTTCGGCGAGGCTCCGGCCAATTCCAAGGCCTGCGCCGAGACCAGCGACAAGAACTTCTGCACCGTCTACCACGCGGCCGACGAGAACTACTGGAAGAAGATCGCCTTCTGGAACACGCCCATCGAGCAGTGCCTGGACGGCCGCAAGGACGTCAAGTGCGTGCCGTACGCCAAGTGGGTGCAGGCCTGGACCGAGATCAAGGGCTGAGCCGTGACGACCGATGCGACGACCGCCGTCGGCCGGGGAACCGTCCGGCGGCTGGCCGGAACCCTGCACCGCAGGCCCCGGCTGCGGCTGACCCTGCTGCTCGCCGCCCCTCTGCTGTGGCTCGCCGTCCTCTACCTCGGCTCGCTGGCGGTGCTGTTCATCTCGGCGTTCTGGACGACGAACTCCTTCACCTCGCAGGTGGTGAAGGTCTGGTCGACGGACAACTTCCACGAGCTGTTCACCACGCCCGTCTTCCGGCAGGTGATCCTGCGCAGTGTGGGCGTGGCGCTCGCGGTGACCGTGCTGTGCGCGGTGATCGCCTTCCCGGTCGCCTTCTACACCGCACGGGTGGCCCGGCCGAGATGGCGCCCCCTGCTCGTGGTCGCCATCCTGACTCCCCTGTGGGCGAGTTACCTGGTCAAGGTGTACGCCTGGCGGCTCATCCTGTCCCAGGGCGGCCTCGCCGACTGGATGCTCGCGCCGTTCGGACTGAGCGGCCCCGGCTTCGGCCTGCCGGCCACCGTCCTCACCCTGACGTACCTGTGGCTGCCGTACATGATCCTGCCGATCCACACGGCCCTCGAACAGCTCCCGGCCAACCTGCTCGACGCCTCGGCCGACCTCGGGGCGCGGGCCGGGCGGACCTTCCGCTCGGTGGTGCTGCCGATGGTGCTGCCGTCGGTCGCGGCCGGTTCGGTGTTCACCTTCTCGCTCAGCCTCGGTGACTACATCACCGTGCAGATCGTCGGCGGCAAGACCCAGCTGATCGGCAACCTCGTCTACTCCAACATCGAGCTCAACCTGCCCATGGCCGCCGCGCTCGGCACCGTGCCCGTCGTCGTGATCGTCCTGTATCTGCTGGCCATCCGCCGTACGGGCGCCCTGAACAGCCTGTAGGACCTGGAGGAGAACAGCACCATGCATCTCAGCCGCACCGCGCGCATCGCCCTGCGCACCGGCGCCGGGCTCGGTTTCGCGGTGATCTACGTCCCGCTGCTGCTCGTCCTCGTCAACTCGCTCAATCCCGACCGCAGTGCGAGCTGGCCACCGCCCGGGCTGACCTGGCACTGGTGGTCGGTGGCCGGGCACCACTCCGGTGCCCGGCAGGCGCTGTGGGTCTCGGTGAAGGCGGGGCTGGGGGCGACCGCGATCGCGCTGGTCCTCGGCACGCTCATCGCGTTCGCCGTGGCCCGGCACCGCTTCTTCGGCCGGGACACGGTGTCGTTCATCGTGGTCCTGCCGATCGCGCTGCCCGGCATCGTCACCGGCATCGCCCTCAACTCGGCCTTCGGCACGGTGCTGGAACCGCTCGGCGTGGGGCTCGGGCTGTTCACGGTGATCGTCGGGCACGCCACCTTCTGCATCGTGATCGTCTTCAACAACGTGGTGGCCCGGCTGCGCCGTACGGCCGCTTCGTACGAGGAAGCGGCCATGGACCTCGGCGCGACCACCTTCCGCGCCTTCGCGGACGTCACCTTCCCACTGGTCCGTTCCGCGCTGCTGGCCGGTGGTCTGCTCGCCTTCGCGCTGTCCTTCGACGAGATCGTGGTGACCACGTTCACCGCGGGACCCGGGATCGAGACCCTGCCCATCTGGATCTTCGACAACATGACCCGGCCGCAACAGGCACCGGTGGTGAACGTCGTGGCCGCGGTACTCGTCCTGCTGTCGGTGATCCCGATCTACGTAGCCCAGCGGCTGTCCGCGGACACGGCGACGTCGAGCCGGGTGTGACAGCGTCTCTGACAGCTAAGTGAACCTATGCGGACAGTAGTGTCCGACGTGGGTTCTGCCCATCTTGGCGGGGAAGCATGAGCGTGGATATGGAATCCCGCGCCCAGTGCTGCTCCGCGTGGCCGGTGTCGGCGTTTGGTGGGTGTGCTGGTCGTGGTCACGCCCTGGTGCCGGTGGGCTGCGCGGGGCAGCCGCATCCGGTCCGTTGGTGCGTGTCCCTCCGGACGCTGACCAGCCGGGCCGGTGGGCCTGACTGGGGAGGGAACCTCACGTCGCCCGGGCGTGAGGCGGTCAGTTCGCGGCCGGGTGGGGCCGGTCTTCGACCGGTCCGTCCGGCTGGTCTTCGGGGCGGCCGTGATGACGGCCTTGGCCTCCATCATGTCCACCACAGCGCGGATCACCATGGCGCCGCTCGCGCGGTCCACAACGGTCTTGGTCTGGTGAGCGAGGCCGCGTGCGGCAATACGTCGCCAGGCGCCCTGGTCCCGGTCGCCCTGCCAGCCGCATCCGGGGCAGATGGCCCACTTCCAGCCCGGCACGGTGGGCCGGTCCGGTGCCTTGCGGTGGCGGAGCGAGGTCAGACACGCGGGGCAGTGCTTGGAGGTGTTGCGCGGCGGCACAGTGACCACGGCGATCCCGGCTTCGGCGGCAAGGTGGCGCATGCGGTCAGTGATCTGCCCGCGCACTGTCTGCGACAGGCGGGTGTTGTGGGTGCGGCCCATGCCGCCGGCTTCCATCGACCGCAGGTCTTCCAGGTAGATGACCGTAGCCTCGATAGCAACGGCCTGATCGACGGCCCAGCGGGCAGCGGCCCACGCCAACATTTCGTTGAGGTTGGAGCGGCGCTCGCAGACACGCCGGATCTCTTCCGCCAGAGTGGCGGCCTTGCCGTCCAGGGCGGAATCGGCGAGCCGGGTGTAGTGGTCGGTCTTGGCGTGCAGGTGCTCGCTGATGCGGCGCAACCGGTACTGCTTGGCGAGCACACCAGCAGCCCGGAACTGCGCGCCCGCCCCGAGGGCAGTGATCTGGCCGTCGTCGTGTATCCGGGCCGCACCCGCGCTGAGGAGCGTGTTCAGGCCCCAGTCCACGCCGAGCGCGACCGTGTGGCCGGTGCGCTGGGCCTTGGGTACGGGGTGGGTGTAGGCGAGGTCAGCGCGCACCTTCCCACCCGCGATGCGCAGGGTGGGCAGGTGGATCACCGCGTTCGCCGGGATCGTGGGCGGCAGCGTGATCGGGCACTGCACCCAGGTCCAGTCGCGGTATGCCTGCGGATCGGGCCGGGTGGGCAGTTGCAGCCGCAGGAGCGCTTTCGTCGGCTCGAGCTGGGAGCGTTCGATGGTGGCCTGCTGCCCGTCGCACGCGGCGAGGAGCAGCATTGCGGTCACACGCGGGGTGGGCTCCAGCTCGAACACGTCGACCGGGCGACGGCCGTGGTTGCGCTCGAAGGAGACGATCTGCCGGGTGCGGGAGCGGATGATGCTGGACGGCAGGTACTCGCCGCCCGGTATCGCGGCCCGCACCTGGTCCCACTCCTCGGGGGTGCGCTTCTTCGGGCCGGCGGGCCAGGTGGCCAGCACCCCGGCTACGAGGTCAGCCCGCCACTTCACCGACCGCAAAACGCGCCCAGCCTGTTCCTGGGCCATGCGCACGATCCGGTCGTTCACCCTCACCCCGTCCAAAGCGACGGTCCAGCCGAGGCGGCGCAGCGCCATCCACGCGTTCGACGGCAGCTTTCTGCCGCCCGCGTCCTGCCCTGCTGCGAGGACATCGACGTCGGCGGTGTTCCAGTGCTCGGCCAGCAGCGTGCTGGTCATCCCGGCTACCAGGTCGGTGCACCAACTCACGCGTTCAGTCAGAGCAGCGCAGGTGAGAACTTCGCCGGTCTTCTCATCCCGCCCGACCGGAACAGGGCGCGGGCACACGCGGTGCGGGAGGTCTCGCCCTCGGCGAGGGATAGCTTCCGGCTCACGCGGGACAGTCCTGGTGGCTGCACTGGCCGGACTCCACCAGCAGACGGCGTCGGTTCTCCGCACTGCGCATCCCATACAAGCGGCCTGCGAAGGTGATGACCAAGGAGACGAAGTCTTCAAGGAGTTCGTCCCGGCCGCCGAGCTTCGCAGCCTTGGACACGCGCAGCGACTCCACGCACGTAACTCTACATGCATAACACTATGGATAGCTGATGAAGTAGGCGAGCCTGTACGGCGGACGAACAGGGGGAGGCATGAGTTCCGTGGACGCGGTCGGCCCGGCGAAGGCGCTGCGCGCGGCGTACGAGGCCGCCTCGGCGGTCGTCGCCGGCCTGGGTGACGAGGAGTCGTGGCTGCCGACGGGCTGCACCGGCTGGGCGGTCCGCGATCTCGTCTTCCACTGCCTGACGGACGCCCAGCGCGCTCTGGTGGCCCTGCACACGCCGACGCGGGCGCCGGTGGACCGGGACGCGGTGACGTACTGGCAGGACTGGCGGCCGGACACCGTGGGGGCGGCGAACGGCCGGCGCTGGGTGCGGGTGAACGCGAGCATGTTCCTCGACTTCGGTCAGCTCCAGGGCCTGTACCTGGAGACGCTGGCGGCGGCCGTGCACGCGGCGGAGACGGCCGACCCCGCGCAGCACGTCGGCACGCAGGGTCATGTGCTGACGGCCGGGGACCTGCTGAGCACCCTCGCGGTGGAGGCGACCGTCCACCACCTGGATCTGACCGTCCGGCTCCCGCACGCGGCCGGACCGGCGCCCGAGGGACTGGCCGCGGTGCGCACCACCCTGGACGGTCTGCTCGGCCGCCCCGCGCCGGCGGAGTGGGGCGACGCGCACTACGCCCGCGTGGGCACTGGCCGGGCCGCGCTCACCGAGGCCGAGCGCGCCTCGCTGGGCGCGGCGGCCGACCGGTTCCCGCTGTTCGGCTGACCCCCGTCTCGGTGCCGGCCGGCGCAGTTCACACGCCCAACACGGGGACACACGCGGGCGACACCTGCGCGGTGCGGGACTCGCCGCCCGGGTTGATGGAAGCCTGCGCCCCATGCACACCCCACCGAGCATCAACAGTTACGTCGACCGGGTCACCGCCGGCCCCGGCGGGGCGATGACCGAGGAGGTCGGCGTCATCACCGGCGACCTGACCGTGGCCACCATCCTGCTGTCCGACGGCCACAGCGTGCGCGTCGCCATCCAGCACTCCGGCAGCGACACCTGGTACACCCTCGCCGGCAGCCCCGCACCCGTGCCCGCCGGGCAACTCGCCGCCTATCACCGGGATCTGCTGGGCCGTATCCGCCGGGGCGGTGGCACCCGGGCCACCTGAGCAGGCCACGCGGAGGGCAGGACGGGCCGGGAGGCGACCTGGTCAAAAGCCGGTCCGCCTCCCCCGTGCCGCCTCAACTCCCCTCACGGTCAAGCTGTTTGGCTCCCCCATGAACGTGCAAAAGGCGACTCCCGCACCTTGACCGGCGTTTGGTCCAGACCAATCATGGCCTAGACCAATAGCCCCGGCCGGGGCGCATCGCGTCGTTCGCCAACCGGGAGTACCCGATGACACGTCCGAGACCCGTACGCGCCCTGCTCGCAGGCATGGCCACCCTGGCCGCCTCGGCGGGGCTCGCCCTCGGAGCAGGGGGCACCGCACACGCCGCGACCCCGCTGCCCACGCACGTCTTCGCGCCCTACTTCGAGGCCTACAACGGCGACAGCCCCGCCGCGCTCTCCCAGGCCTCCGGCGCCAAGTACCTGACCATGGCCTTCCTACAGGCCGACAAGAAGGGGTCCTGCACCCCGTACTGGAACGGCGACACCGGCACGCCTGTCGCCTCCTCCGTCTTCGGCGCCGACTTCACCACCATCCGCTCGCGCGGCGGCGACGTGATCCCCTCCCTCGGCGGCTACGGGGCGGACAACGCCGGCACCGAGATCGCCGACAGCTGCACGAACGTGGACTCCATCGCCGCCGCCTACGAGAAGATCATCACCACCTACGACGTCTCCCGGCTCGACATGGACGTCGAGGACAACTCCCTCACGAACACCGCCGGCATCGACCGCCGCAACCAGGCCATCAAGAAGGTCCAGGACTGGGCCGCCGCGAACGGACGCCCGGTGCAGTTCTCCTACACCCTGCCGACCACGACGACCGGCCTCGCCGACAGCGGCCTCGCCGTGCTGCGCAGCGCGAAGAGCGCGGGCGCCAGGATCGACGTCGTCAACATCATGACGTTCGACTACTACGACGGCGCCACCCACCACATGGCCACCGACACCGAGACGGCCGCGAGCGGACTGCACGACCAACTGGCCGCTCTCCACCCGAACCTGTCGGACAGTCAGCTGTGGAACATGGTCGGCGTCACCGAGATGCCCGGCGTGGACGACTACGGCCCGGCGGAGACCTTCACCACCGCCGACGCCACCACGGTGTACGACTGGGCGGTCGCCAAGGGCATCAACACCCTCTCCTTCTGGGCCCTCCAGCGCGACAACGGCGGCTGCCCCGGCTCCGGCGCCTCCGACACCTGCTCCGGCATCGCCCAGGACACCTGGTACTTCACGCACACCTTCGCGCCCTTCAGCGGCGGTACGACGACTCCGCCGGCGAACGACTTCTCCGTGTCCGTCTCCCCCGCCACCGCCTCGGTCGACCCGGGCGGCACCGCGACCGCCACGGTGAGGACCTCCGTGACCTCCGGCAGTGCCCAGACGGTCGCTCTGACGGTGAGCGGCGCACCGAGCGGAGTGACCGCCACTTTCAGCCCGACGTCGGTCACTGCGGGCGGCAGCTCCACGCTCACCGTGAAGACCGGTTCCGGTACGGCGCCCGGCACCTACCCGCTGACCGTCACCGGCACGACGGGCTCGACCCGGCACAGCTCCACGCTCACCCTGACGGTCAAAGGGTCCGGCGGCACCGCCATTCTCGGCAACGGCGACCTCGAGACCGGCTCGCTCGCGCCGTGGACCTGTGACAGCGGGGCCGCGGTGGTCTCCTCCCCCGTGCACGGCGGCTCCCACGCGCTGAAGACGGCGCCCTCCTCCTCGCAGACCGGTCAGTGCGCACAGACCCTGGCCCTGAAGCCCAACACCTCCTACACGCTGAGCGGCTGGGTCCAGGGTCCGTACGCCTACCTCGGCGTCAGCGGCGGCGCCACGGCCAGCACCTGGACCTCCTCCTCGTCGTGGGCGAAGCTCACGGTCCCGTTCACGACCGGCGCCTCGGGCACGGTCACGGTGTACGTCCACGGCTGGTACGGCCAGGGCGCGGTCTACGCCGACGATCTCACCCTGAGCTGATCCACCCTTCCGACCGGCCCCGCCCGGCGATCACCGGCCGGGGCCGGCTCATGTGATCGGCCTGCCGGCAGCGGGCGCCGTCGACCGGCGTCCGGACGCCCCCTTCCGTAGGCTGAAGAGACCCGAAGCTCCTACGGGAGGCCTCCCGCAGGCAGGAGACGGTCGTGATCGAACTCGCCGCGGCGTTCGCCGTCGCGGGCGCGGCGAGCAACGCCGTGGGCACCGCCTTCCAGCGCAAGGCCGCGTCGGCGAGCAGCCGCGGCGGGCTCCGGCTGCTCGCGGAGCTGGTGCGCCGGCCCTTCTGGGTGATCGGCATGTGCGGTGTGGTCTGCGCGGCGCTGTTCCAGAGCCTGGCCCTGGTCAACGGCCCGCTCGCGCTGGTCCAGCCGCTCTTCATCCTGGAGCTGCCCTTCGCGCTGCTCGTCGCCGCCCCGCTCATGCACCGGCGGCTGCCCCACTCGGGCTGGTGGGGCGTCGGCGCCTGTGTGGCTGGTCTCGCCGTGCTGCTGATCGCCGCCGCCCCGCACGGCGCCGTCAACCACGCGCCGCTCAGCCGCTGGATCCCAGCGCTGTGCCTGTGCGTCGGCGGGATCGCCGCGGCGGTGCTGCTGTCCTCCGGCCCGGACCGCTCGCCGGCCCGGCGCGCCGCGCTGCTGGCCGCGGCCTCCGCCACGGGCAACGCGCTGACCGCCGCCCTGCTGAAGTCGGCCAGCGGCACCTTCGCCGACCACGGTTTCGCGGCGTTCCTACGCTCCTGGCAGACGTACGGCTTCGCGCTCGCCGGTGTCGGGGCCGTGATCCTGCTGGAGAACGCCCTCCAGGCCGGTCCGCTGGCCGCGGCGCAGCCGGCGCTGACCATCGGCGACGCGGTGGTCAGCCTGACGCTCGGCATGACCCTGTTCGGGGAGCGGATCCGCACGGGCTGGTGGCTGGTCCCGGAGGCCGCGGGCGCCCTCCTGATCATCGGAGGCGTGCTGGTGCTCAGCCGTGCCGTCCAGCACATCATCGTGGTGCCGGTCGCGGTGGAAGAACGGGACATGGCGACCTGAGCCGGTTCAGGACGCGGGGCTCCCTCGGGCCCGCGCGGTCAGCGGGGCCGCACCAGCCGTACGTCCTCCACGCCCAGCAGGCCGAGGAGCGGGACCTTGCCGACCCGCTGAGCGGGGTCGACCACCAGCCCGGCGCCGCGGATCAGGTCGAGCAGCAGCTCGGCGAGCGGCATCACCATGTGCCTGCCCCAGCAGCGCTCGGAGGAGTGACCGAAGGGCAGATACCCCGGTGCGGTGTCGGGGTCGAGCTCGTCCCAGCGCTCCGGGCGGAAGCGGTCCGGCCCGTCCCACAGGGCCGGGTCGCGATGGGACAGCAACGGCAGTACCAGGACGTCGTCCCGCTCGCCGATCCGGTCGTCGACGGCCGGGTACTCGGGCGAGGCGTTGCGCAGGATGTTCCACGAAGGCGGCAGGAGCCGCAGGGACTCCAGGATGATGTTCCGGTTGGGCATGGTGTCGTCGAAGGGCGAACCGAGCCAGAGGGCGTTGGCCACCAGTGTCGAGACGGTGAAGCACACGGGGGCGGCCGCCCTGCGGTACACGCCCATCGCGTACCGGCGCTCCTGATAGCCGGTGGCCCGTGCGGCCCGGCCCGCGAGCCCGGTGAGCCGCTCGCTCGGCCGGGGCCAGCCCGGCAGGGCGGCGCCGATCGCGATCACCGACCAGGTGAGTTTCGGTGTGAGTTCGAGGTTGCGGCTCATCAGCATGCGCAGACGGTAGGGATCTTGGCCGAGGATGAGGTCCCGCAGGAAGAGATGCCCGGTCAGCGGCCAGGACCCGGCGAGGTCGATGCCCTTCGGCAGGGGCCTGGCGAGCGCGTCACGCACGTCGTTTCCCATGGTGCGGGTGACCGTGGACGCCTCGCTGCGCGTGATGGACCGTCCGTGCAGAGGCTTGAAGGTGGGGCGCTCGGTCTCCGTCGCCCGGCGTGCGGCGAGGATGCGATCGGCGACCTCGTGTCCCGCGACCCCGATCGTGTCGGGTTCCAGCCGGAAGACGTCCTGGCCGGTGTGGGTGCGGATGAGTGCGGCGAGCCGTGGGGCGAACACGGTGCTGCGCACCCGCGTGGCGGAGGACGGCGGCATGGATGCTCCCGTTGGCAGAGGGGCGGTCGGGGACAGAGGCAAGCGCCGTACTACGACGGACCACCGCTGTCCGGCCGGCCGTGACCGTGCGCACGGCCGGACAACGATGTCACCTCACCTGTACGGCGAGGCGCGCGATCAGTACCAGAGGTACCAGGCGCTCGCCTTCAGGCTCTTGGCGGCCGCGACCTTGTTGCGGATGGCGAAGAGAAGCTTCATCACTGCACCTCCTCTCGGGGGTGGACGGGTGACACGCGTCGGCACCGGAATCCACCGGTGAAGATCATGTGTCGGTGGCTTCGGAAAACTTCCCTCGTCCGGCCCGCGCGTAATCGCCGCCGTGATCAATCGCCTTGCGGTGTGGTCGATTTCGGTCTTTCTCCGATCACCGGCGCTCCGCTTTGACCGCGCACACAGCCGAGTGACCACCCGGCCCCCTCGGGGCCCTGTTTCCCTGATGGGGCACCGCACCGGCACTCCGGATGCCGGACACCTCAGCGACGGGAGCGGACGCCCTCCGCAGCGCGGTCCGGCGCCTCACCGGCCGGAGATTGGCCGGATGCGGCACACGCTGCGGTGCGCCCGGGAGGGCCGGTACGACCCACGCGCACGCCCCCCGGCGGCGCGCACTTGCCTACCGCTCCCTCACCGCTTCGCGATCCCGTCGATCCACGACTGGAGGCGTTCGCCCTGGGCGGCCATCAGGCCCGGGTCGCGCAGGGTGTTGGTGAGGACGGACATGCCCTGGTAGGCCGCGACGAGTTCGACGGCGAGGGCAGCGGCATCGGCGCGGCCGAGCTGGGCGAACTGGGACTCCACCCAGTCGAGCAGGGCTCGCATGACCTTCGCGGCGGCCCGGTCCAAGCCGTCGTTGCGCTTGTCGAGCTCCGTGGCGAGGGTGCCGAAGGGACAGCCGAAGCGGGCCGCGGTCTCGCGCTGGTCGACCCAGCCGGAGACGAGGGCCTTCAGCCGGGCGGCCGGATCCGGGAGGGCATCCAATTGCCTTGTGAGCACGTCCAGTTGCTCACAGTGGGCGGCCACCGCGGCTTCCACGAGCTGGTCCTTGGTCTTGAAGTAGTAGTAGACATTGCCAAGCGGCACCTCGGCCGTACGGGCGATGTCGCCGAGGGTGGTCTTCTCCACTCCCTGCTCGTGGAACACCTGGACGGCCGCCTTCACCAGGCGTTCACGCTTGCCACCCCGGCCGGATCGGCCGGGCCGCGCGGCCTGGGCCGCGGCGGCGGAATCTGAGTCAGTCACCTGACTAAGGATAGACATCGAGCCGGGCCGCAGGCTAAGGTCGCGTTTTAGTTAGTCAACTAACTCAGTTGGGAGAACCTGCCATGACGGTCGTCACGGGTGCCACGGGGAATGTCGGACGGGCCCTGGTCGCGGCGTTGGTCCAGGCCGGGGAGACGGTGAGCGCCGTTTCCCGGCACATCGGCGAGGAGGACGTGCCGCCAGGGGTGCGGGCCGTCGCCGCCGACCTCGGGGAACCGCAGAGCCTCGCCCCCGCCCTGGAGGGCGCCAAGGCACTGTTCCTGCTCGTGGCCGGAGAGGATCCGGTCGGCATCCTGCGCCGGGCCGCCGCGGCCGGCGTGGGGAAGGTGGTGCTGCTGTCCTCGCAGGGCGTGGGCACCCGGCCGCACAGGTACGCGCACGCGGCGCGCTTCGAGGCGGCGGTCGCCGAGTCGGGGCTGCCGTTCACGGTGCTGCGCTCGGGCGGGCTGGACTCCAACGCGCTGGCCTGGGCCGAGCCGGTCCGCCGGCACCGCATCGCGGCGGCGCCGTTCGCCGATGTGGCACTGCCGTTCGTCGACCCGGACGACGTCGCCGCGGTGGCGGCGGCCGTGCTTCGCGAGGACGGGCACGACGGCGTCACGTACACACTGACCGGCCCGGAGCCCACCACGCCACGACAGCGTGCGGCGGCGATCGCCGCCGCGCTCGGCGAGCCGGTGACGTTCGTGGAGCAGAGCCGTGAGGAGGCCCTCGCACAGATGCTCCGGCTCATGCCGCCCGCCGTCGCCGAGGGCACGCTCGCCGTCCTGGGCACCCCCACCCCGGAGGAGCAGGCGGTCGGCACGGATGTGGCGCGCCTGCTCGGCCGCCCCGCGGCTCCCTTCTCCGCGTGGGCTGCGCGCAACGTGGCGGCGTTCCGCTGACGCCTGCGAGCTCGTCCGGTGAGCGGCGGAGGCCGGGCTGGGGCGATGAGCGAGGAAGCGGGATGCGTCGACGGCGACACCGTACGCTCGGGCCGGTATGCACGTGTCGAGCGCGAGCGACGCTGCCTGCCGGCCGCCCCGCCCGCGCCTGCGGCGGTGACGGCCGTCCGAGTGATCACCGACCGCTGTCCGACGGGCGCGCGCCTGAGGCTTCGTCGTGCCGTATCGCCTTGCGGCGACACGGAGTTGAAACTCACGCAAAAGGTCCCGGCGACCCGGCCCGGCACAGTACAGGGGTTTGTCACGAACATCTGTCTGTCGCCGGCCGAGTACGAGGCACTGGCCACGCTGCCGGCCCGGGCACTCGCCAAGACCCGGTTCAGCGCGCCTCCCCTCGGCATCGACGTCTTCACCGGCCGGCTGCGCGGACTCGTGCCGGCGGAAGCCGAGTTCACGACGGACGAGGAGGCCGGGCCCTTCGCTCCCCCGGCCGCGTGCGTGGCCGAGGTGACGGACGACGCCCGGTTCACCGGCGGTCGCCTCGGCCGGGCGACCCGTACGGAACTGCTCACCTGGCTTTCCGAATACGGCATCCGGCCCCAGGCCTCCCGGGGGGCGGCGCCCCGGCCTGAGGCGCGGTAGGGCCGGACGTGTGACGCGAGCGATGCTTGTCGATCACTTTGCGCGCCACACCGCACCCAATTAACCAGTTTGTATATTTATGTCCTTTATGGTGCCAAGTGACGGGAGTTTCGGCTCAGGGTGCGCACAACGCGTCGCGGCAGGGCGCGGGTTGGGATGGTGGCCATGGGTGGAATCAGCCGCCGGAGTGTGGCACGCCTCAGTATCGGCGCCGGCATCGGTGTGGCCGCCGCGTCGTTCGCCGCATGCAGTGGCCGGGACGGACAGAACGGCTCCCCCGGGAGTCCGGAGGAGCAGGGGGCGGTCCGGCTGATCGGGGACGGCTCGACGTCGTACACCGGACGCCAGCCGCACCAGCCGGCGTCGCCCATGGCCCTGGAACCCGGACAGACGCCGCCGCAGTTCGTGGTGTTCTCCTGGGACGGCGCCGGCGAGTTGGGTACCGGCCTGTTCCCGCGTTTCCTCGAGCTCGCCCGCACCCACGGCGCGCACATGACCTTCTTCCTGTCCGGCCTCTATCTCCTGCCGGAGCACAAGAAGCGGCTCTACGACCCGCCGAACAACCCGGTCGGCGCCTCTGACATCGGCTATCTCACCGACGGACACCTCAAGCAGACACTGAAGTACGTCCGCCAGGCCTGGCTGGACGGCCATGAGATCGGCACGCATTTCAACGGGCACTTCTGCACCGGCCCCGGATCGGTGGCCAACTGGACGACCGCACAGTGGCGAGCGGAGATCGAGCAGGCGCGGTCGTTCGTCAAGTCATGGCGTACACACACCGGTTGGCACGACGAACCGTCGCTCCCCTTCGACTACGACAAGGAACTCGTGGGCAGCCGCACCCCGTGTCTGCTCGGGCAGGACAACTTACTGCCGGCCGCACGGGAACTCGGCTGGCGCTACGACGCCTCCTCACCGGGCGGGGTGCAACGCTGGCCGAGGAAGCGGGGCGGCATCTGGGATCTGCCGCTGCAGAGCATCCCCTTTCCGGGGCACACCTACGAGGTGCTGTCGATGGACTACAACATGCTGGCGAACCAGTCCAAGAACTCGACGCGGGCGCCTTCCTACAACTACCCCTACTGGCGGGCCCAGGCGACACAGTCGTACCTGGCCGGGTTCCAGCGGGCGTACGAGACCAACCGGGCGCCGCTGTTCATCGGCAACCACTTCGAGCAGTGGAACGGCGGCATCTACATGGACGCGGCCGAGGAGGCGCTCAAGCAGATCGCCGGACGGGAGGACGTGCGTCTGGTCTCGTTCCGGCAGTTCACCGACTGGCTCGACGCCCAGGATCCCGAGATCCGGGCGAAGCTGCGCAGCCTCCAGGTCGGCGAGAAGCCGGCGGGCGGGTGGAACGCGTTCCTGCGGCCGGCGAAGGGCGCTCGGGGCCTGTCGGGCGCCGTCGGGCGACGGGCAGCGGAGCGCTGAACCGGCAGTCTGCGAGCACCGATCCCCGCCCCGTAATCGAGGCCACTTTCCGCCGATTGGACTTTGTCCGAGTGGGGTCGGCCTTCCTGGCGTGGCCGGCATGGCACCACATGGCACCACATGGGACCACGGGCGGCATGGCTGCCGGAGACGTCGTCGTCGGGGTGAGCGACTCGCTCGCCGGACTGGCCGCGTTGCGCCGCGGCATCGTGGAGGCACGGAGAACCGGCCGCACGCTGGTGGCCGTGCGAGCCTGGGAGCCGCCGGAGGGCGACGCCCTCTACCTGCGCCGGCCCGAGCCCTCATGGGCCCGGCTGTGGGCCGACGAGGCGCGGCGGCGGCTGGACCGGGCCTTCGAACTGGCGGTCGGCGGTCCCCCGGCCGACCTGCGGATCGTACGGCGCGTCGTCAGGGGTCCCGCAGGGCCGGTGCTCTGCTCGCCGGCCTCGTCCCCGGACGATCTGCTGGTTGTCGGCATGGCCAGGCGCCGGGGTCCGACGGCCCGGCTGCACCGCAGGCCGGTGCACCGGCACATCCCGGCCCGGGCCCGGTGCGAAGTCCTGGTCGTGGCCGGCCCCCGGCTGCTGCCGCGCGAGGCACGGATCCTGCAGCGCGGCTAGCCCAGGGAACGGCGGGGCCCGGCGACGGGCTGAGGTGTCGTGGGCCTGGGCGAGACAACGGGCGGGGTCAACCCGCCTGGCGGCGGGCGTCCACCTCGATCTCGATCTTCATGCGGGGGTCGGCGAGGCCGCACTCCAGCATGGTGGCGGCCGGGCGGACGGCGCCGAAGCAGCGGCGCAGCACCGGCCAGCAGGGCTCGAAGTCCGAACGGTCCGGCAGCAGATAGCGCACCCGCACCACGTCGGCGAAGGTGCACTTCGCCTCGGTGAGCGCGGCCTCGATGTTGCGCAGGCACTGCTCGGCCTGCTCCACGACGTCGTCCGAGATCGTCATGGTGGTGTAGTCGAACCCGGTCGTCCCGGACACATGCACCCAGTCGCCGTCCACCACGGCACGGGCGTAACCGATCTGCTCCTCGAAGGTCGAGCCGCCGAGGATCGCACGTCGCTCTGTCATGCGCGGAACGCTAGGTGACCAGCGCCGATACGTCTAATACGGATTTCTGGATCGGCTGATATCTCTGGAGATATGGACCGTCCCGAACTCCCGCTGCCGCAACTGCACGCCTTCGTCGTGCTCGCCGAGGAACTGCACTTCGGTCGCGCCGCCGCCCGTCTGGGCATCGCCCAGCCCCCGTTGAGCCAGCAGATCCGCCGGCTGGAGGAGAGGGTCGGCTACGCGCTCTTGGACCGTGAACCGGGGCGCGTGCGGCTCACCCCGGCCGGCCGTGCGCTGCTGCCGGCCGCCCGGCAGGCCCTGGCCGGGCTCGCCGACGGGCTGGCTGCGGCGCGGGCCGTGGGCAGCGGCCGGTCCGGGCGGTTGCGGATCGGCTTCGCCGCCTCACTGGCCCTGACCGTCCTGCCGGGGCTGCTGCGCGACTTCCGGCAGCGGTTCCCCGGCGCGCATCTCGACATCCGCGAGATGACCACGGCGCCGCAACTCGACGCCCTGCGCGACCGGACCATCGACATCGGCCTGCTGCGGGAACCCCCGGCCGACGAATCCGAGCTGGGTTTCCGGACCGTGCTCAGCGAGCCGTTCGTGGCCGTGCTGCCGGCCGCCCACCCGCTGGCCGCCCGACGGACGGTATCGCTGGCGCAGTTGGCGGACGAGCCGTTCGTCCTGCTGCCACGCGACGTCGGTCCGCAGTTGTACGACCGGATCACCGGCCTGTGCGAGGAGGCGGGGTTCACGCCCCGGATCTCGCAGCACGCGGTGGAGTGGCAGTCGGTGTGTGCCCTGGTGGAGACGGGGCTGGGAGTGTCCGTGGCGCCGGCGAGCATCCGGCGCATCCGGCTCAAGGACGTGGCCTTCCGCCGGATCGTTCCCGGCACGGCTCGTACGCGGGTCGCCGTGGCATGGCGCAGGAACGACCGCAATCCCCTGGTGGCCCGGCTGCTGGAGACGATCGATCAGAACCCGCGGTCCGCGCCCTGAACGCGGTCGCGTGCCGTCACCGCTCCGGCCGTACCGGATGCCGGCTCATGATCGAGACCCGGTTGAAGGCGTTGATGGTGACGGCCACCCAGATCACCGCCGCCAGCTGATCGTCCGTGAGCACGTCCCGGGCCGCCGCGTAGGCGGCGTCCTGGGCAGCGGTGTCCGCGGCGGCCGTGGTCGCCTCGGCCAGCGCCAGGGCGGCCCGCTCCGCGGGCGTGAACAGCTCGGTCTCGCGCCAGGCGGCGAGCACGCCCAGGCGGTCCGGGGTGTCGCCGGCCCGCAGCGCGGCGCGGGTGTGCACGTGCAGGCAGTAGGCGCAGCCGTTGATCTGCGACACGCGGAGGTTGACCAGCTCCACCAGGGTGCGGTCCAGGCCGGCCTCGGCGGCGGTCGCCCGGACCGCCTCGGACGTCTGCACCAGCGCGTGATACGCCTTGGGACTCTGCTTGTCGATGAATATCCGCCGCGTGGCACCGGCCGTGACGGGACTGCTCAACCTGGACTCCTCGGGCTGCGGTGGCCGACCACCCTAAAGATGTTGAATTCGAAACTATCACACGGCCTTCGACCACCACCGCCCGGCCGCGGCCCCGCGCACCCGCAAGCGCACCGACCACAACCCACTGCACCGAGAGGAGTACCTGCTGCACGCACCTCGGAGGGCGTGAGTCGCCGGGGCGGGGCGGTCGGATTCGAACCGACGTCCTCCGAGATGCTGTCGCGGCGCACTACCTCTGTGACACGACCCCGCCCGGCCGGTGATCATACGCCGTGCCCCAGCCGGGAAGCGCCGGCGGGCCGGCTCAGGCCGACGGGCTGATGAGCTCCTCGGTGATCCACCGGGCGACCCCGGCGGGGTACGGCGACGGCAGTCCGAGCACGATGTGCCGGAACCCGGCGTCGATCGCTGCCCCGATCGCGTCCCGGGTGCTGCCGGGCCGGTCGTAGGACACGGGCAGGTGGATCGAGCGCGTGACCGAAGCGGGGTCGCGGCCGATCTCCGTGCAATAGCGGTCCAGCAGCGCACTGCGGCCGGCGAGGTCGTCGATGTCACCGCCGCCGGGGATGTTCCACAGGCCGGCGTGTTCGGCGACCACCCGCAGGGTCGCGGAGGAGCGGCCGCCGACGAGGATCGGCGGGTGGGGGCGCTGGACGGGTTTGGGGTTGCCGAACGCTCCGGTGAGGCGGTGGTGGACGCCGTGGAAGTCGAAGGGCTCGGCCTCCGTCCACAGCCGCCGGATCACCGTGCAGGCTTCGGCCAGGCTCGCCACGGCGTGCGCGGACTCGTGGAAGGGCAGGCCGTGTGCCGCGTACTCACGCCTGGCCAGGGGATGGCCAGGACGTGAGCCGACGCCGATGCCGAAGTCGAGCCGTCCGCCCGAGACGATGTCTACGGTCGTCGCGATCTTGGCCAGCATCGCGGGCGGCCGGAACCGGTTGCTGGTCACGAGCACGCCGACGCGCAGGCGCCGGGTGTGGGCGGCGAGGGCCGAGAGCAGTGTCCAGCCCTCGAAGACCGGACCGTCCGGGTCGCCGAAGATCGGCATGAGGTGATCGAACAGCCAGGCGTGCTCGATCTCCGGGATCGTGTCCGCCTCACGCCAGACCCGCAGCACATCGTCGTAGTCGACCTGCGAGGGGGCGGTCATGATCCCGAAACGAGGCCGGG
Organism: Streptomyces sp. NPDC002076; assembly: GCF_053593835.1. Classification (NCBI taxonomy): domain Bacteria; kingdom Bacillati; phylum Actinomycetota; class Actinomycetes; order Kitasatosporales; family Streptomycetaceae; genus Streptomyces; species Streptomyces sp. NPDC002076. The sequence continues at coordinate 226,862 of NZ_JBSFDI010000002.1, read as the reverse complement.
ATGGGTGCGGCATGAGCTGGTGGTCCTTTCGGCACAGGGAACTTGGCGGTCCGGGACACGGCCGTGGTGGATACGGCGCTCACCGGCGTCGCAGGGCCGGGTCGAGCAGCGCGGGCGGGGTGTCGTGCTTCTCCTCGGGGGCCAGGTCGACGCCGGGGGCCACGACGGCGTCGATGGCGTCGAGTACATCGGCGGACAACACGGTGTCGGCGGCGGCGAGTTGGGCCTGCAGATGGTCCCGCGTGCGGGGACCGACGAGCGCGCTGGTCACCGCGGGATGCGCGGTGACGAAACCGAGCGCTAGCTGGATCAGCGTGAGGCCGGCCTCGTCGGCGACCCGGGCCAGATGCTCGACGGCTTCGAGCCTGGCCCTGTTGGCGGGGACGCCCATGTCGAAGCGTTGCGGCATGAACGCGGAGCGGTTGGTCGCGATGTCCCGGCCCGCGCGGATGGCACCCGACAGCCAGCCAGAGGCCAGCGGGCTCCACACCAGCACGCCGAGCCCGTACTCCTCGGTCACCGGCAGCACATGGCTCTCGATCCCGCGCTGCAGGACGGAGTAGCTGGGCTGCTCGGTGACGTAACGGCCCAGATGGTGTTCCCGGGCGGTCCACTGCGCCTGGACGATGCGATACGCCGGGAAGGTCGAGGAGCCGAAGTAGCGGATCTTTCCCGCGCGTTGCAGGTCGGTCAACGCCGACAGCGTCTCCTCGTCGCTGGTGTTCGGGTCCCACCGGTGGATCTGGTAGAGGTCGACGTGGTCCACGCCGAGGCGGCGCAGGCTGTCGTGGAGCGCGGTGACCAGCCAGCGGCGCGAACCGCCCCGGTGGTTGCGCTCGTCACCCATCGGCATGGCGGCCTTCGTCGCCAGCACGATGTCGTCACGGCGGCCCGCGATGGCCTTGCCGACCATCTCCTCCGACTCACCGTCACCGTACATGTCGGCGGTGTCGATGAGGTTGATCCCGCCGTCGAGAGCGGCGTCGACGAGGGCGGTGGCCTCGTCCTGGGTGGTGCGGCCGATCCTGCCGAAGTTCATCGCGCCGAGCGCGAGAGAGCTGACCTGCACACCGGTGCGGCCCAGGGTGCGGTACTGCATGACCTGTCTCCTCACTGCGGGGGGAAGCGTCGTAGAAACAGAGGACGAATAGGGGTGTGCCGCGGAATCGGACCGCGGGAGGTGGAGCGTCGCGGCGACGGCATGGCCTGCCCTGGCCGGCCCGGCTTGGCTTGGCGGTCGGCCCGGCACTCTGCCACCATGAGCGAAGTGGAACGTCGTTCCGGAAAAGACGATACGGAACACCGTTCCGTTTAGCAAGCACGGCTGTGGAAGGAGCGGCGCTGTGAGCGACAGCGGCGAGGGGGCGGGGCGCGCGGCCCGGTCGAAGAGGAGCGATGCCCGGCGCAACGAGGAGGTGCTGCTCGACGCGGCCGCGGCGGTCTTCGTCACCTCGGGTGTGGAAGCACCGGTACGCGACATCGCGGCTCGGGCCGGCGTCGGGGTGGGAACGATCTACCGCCACTTCCCGACGCGCTCGGATCTCATCATCGCCGTCTACCGGCACCAGGTGGAGAGCCTGGCCGAGGCCGGTCCCGGTCTGCTGGAGACGAGTGCCACCGCCCACGCCGCGCTGGGGCGGTGGATCGACCTCTTCGTCGATTTCCTGGTCACCAAACACGGACTCGCCGCCGTGCTGAAGTCCGACACCGCCGGCTTCGACACGCTCCACGCCTACTTCCTCGACCGGCTCCTCCCCGTCTGCACCGAGTTGCTCGAAGCCGCGGCCGCCGCCGGCGAGATCCGCTCCGGCCTGCGGGCCTACGAGCTCATGCGGGGTGTCGGGAACCTCTGCATCGGCGCGGAGAGCGATCCCCGGTACGACGCGCGCCGGCTGGTGGAGCTCCTGGTCCAAGGCCTGCGCGCCGAGCCCGCCGACCCCCGGCCCGGCAGATGACGGCAGGTGAGGCGAGGAGCCCGTACGGATACCCCGAGAGGGAAGATGGGGGACTTCCCCGGATGTGCGGGAAACCGACGTGCCGTCAGGCTTGATACATGACGAATCATCCCCCGCCCACCCCTCGCAGCCGCCGCCCTCGGCCCAGGGCGCGGCCGACGCATACGTGCGCAAGGCAACTGGCCGTCCGCGCAACCGACACCAGCTTCGTCCTGAATCAGCTCCGGGCGCTGAACAGCGGCCGGAATCCCGACGCGGACGGACATCCGCTGCCTCAGGGCCTGGCAGGCGCGCTGAATCTGTCCGAGGTGGGCATGTTCGGCCATTCGATGGGCGGTACCGCCGCCGCGCCGGCCATGGGCGCCGACCACCGGATCACCACGGGCATCGACATGGACGGCAATCTGACCTGCATCGACGGATCGCTCATGCCCGTCGCCCGGCACGGCCTCTACCGGCCGTTCCTGCTCCTGGGCAAGGACGGCGACACGGACACCGGCCCCGGATGGAAGTCGTTCCGCGCCCACACCCCGGGGGGCACCGTCAGCTCACCCTGCAGGGCTCCGCCCATGGCTCGTTCACCGACGCGCAGGCCCTCGTGCCGCAACAGCATCTGCGGCGGTGCGAGCGGACCGACGACATCGGCACCATCGAACCGGCCACGGCGATTTGCACCAACGAGGCATATGTCTCGGCCTACTTCGATCACTGGCTGCGCGGCGGCAGCGGCCGACTGCTGGAGGGGCCGTCTCGGAAGTACCCGGACATGGTGTTCGTGAAGTGACCGTGGCGCCGCGGAGCGGAGCGGCTCGCGGGAGTGGCGCAAGGGCTAACAGTTGGGAGCGGCATAGCGCGCCAGCTGGTCCTTGATCCACGGGTCGAACACCGCCAGGCGGTGCCGGGCGGCGGGGTCGAACCACGCCAACTGGCCGGCGACCCACGGATCGATGCACTGCAGACCGCGGTGGTGGTGCTGTGCGTGCCGGGAGGGCACGGCCGTGGCGCCGGCAGTGGTGTGCCCGGTGCTCCCTGGAGCGGCCGCCGCGGGACCGACGCCGGCGAGGAGCACGCCCGCGGCCGTCGCGGTGGCAGCTCCTGCCACGCCCGCTTTCCGTATCAGCTTCTTCATGGCCTTCTCCTTCCGGTGGGGCCGATGACCGTCCCATGGCCGGAACGGGCGCCTACCCCGCGGGTCACGCCTCATGCGTCCCTCGGGTCCCGGCCCGGAACCGTGGCGGGGATCTCGCCGGTGCGCCGCCGGGAGGACCGGGCGAAGGGGGCAGGGATGTCCCGGTGAGAACGATCTTGCTGGGGTGCGCCTACCTCATACGAGCCTCGAGTTGACGGGGGAGGGCGCCGGCGCGCAGTTCGCGCAAGTCGGGGATGTGGTTGCAGAGGGTGCCAGGACAGACGCCGAGGAGCTTGGCGATCCAGGTGACGGTGCGGCCGGGATCAGGAAGCAGGTCGCGGGCGGCGGCCAGGTCCTCGTTGGTGCCGATGACGATGCGTTCGCGGATCAACTCCCCCTGGGCGGCGAAGACATGGAAAACCCCTTGCGCAATGGTCAATAAGTGTTGACCATTGGAGGCATGCCTAGCGATGATCTTCCAGAGACGTTCCACGTCACCACTGACGAACAGCTACGCGCCGTTTCCAATCTCACGCGTCACCGGATCATGGCCGTGCTCCGCTTCGAGCCCGCGACGATCACGCAGATCGCCGAGCGGGTGGGCCTTGCGAAGGGGAGTTCCAGCTACCACGTACGACTGCTCGAACGGGCCGGCCTGGTGAAGGTGGTCCGGACGCGGAAGGTCCGGGGGGTCACCGAGCGGTACTACGCAATAGCCGCGCGGAAGATCGTGCTGCCGGATCCAGGCGAGGGAGGGCCGGATGTGCTGATGCGGCATGCGGTGGCGGACCTGGAGGCAGCGCCGGTGGATGGCGAGCGGCACGTGCGGATGGCGCATCTGCGGCTCACCGACGAGCAGTTCGCGGAGCTGGGGGCGCGGCTTGAGGCACTGGCCGACGAGTACCGGGAGCTGTCCGATCCGTCGCTGCCGGACGCGTCACTCGTCTTCGCACTGTTCCACCCGGCATCGCGCGAGCAGACCGAAGGGGACGCCAAGTGACTTCAGACGTTCGGAAGTTGCCGACCGGCTTCGGGCGGCTGTGGACTGCGCAGACGGTGTCCTCGCTCGGTGACGGGGTGACGCATGCCGCACTGCCGCTGCTCGCGTTGACATTGACGCGGGATCCGATGGCGCTCGCCGTCGTCACGGCCGCAGGGACGCTGCCATGGCTGCTCTTCGGGGTGCTCGGCGGTGCGCTGGTGGACCGCTGGGACCGCCGGCGCACGATGTGGGTCACAGACGCGGCGCGTGCGGTGCTGCTCGCCATACCGGCGGCCGCGGCCGCGCTCGACGTGCTGAGCATTCCACTGCTCGCGGCCGTCGCGTTCCTCCTCGGCCTCGGCGGACTCTTCTTCGACACGGCCGCCACGGCCTTTCTGCCGGATCTGCTCGGCCGCAACCCCGCGCTCCTGGAGCGCGCCAACTCCCGCCTGCGCGGCACCCAGACCGCCGCGTCCGGCTTCGCCGGGCCGCCTGCGGGCAGCGCCCTGCTCGCGCTCGGTCGGGCGGTTCCGCTGCTCGCCGACGCGGTGTCGTTCGCGCTCTCCGCACTGCTCGTACGGTCGCTGCCTGCCGCACCCCGGCCCGTACCGCAGGCCCGTGAGTCGCTGCTGCGGCAGGCGCGGGCCGGCGCCTCGTACGTGTTCCGGGATCAGTTGCTGCTCGGGCTCGCGCTGCGTCCGGCGGTCGGGAACATCGCCTTCCTCGCCGTGGAGACCGTGCTCGCCCTCTTCGCGCACGATCGTCTCGGCATCGACACCTTCGGCTTCGGCCTGCTCCTCACGGCGGAGGCCACCGGCGGTCTGCTCGGCGCGGGCATCGCCTCCTTCCTGGGCCGACGACTCGGCACCGGCGCTGCGCTGACGTGCACGGCCGCAGTCGAGGGACTCGCCATCCTGGGCCTTGCCGCCGCCCCGAACCCGTACGTCGCCGGCCTCGCGCTCGCCGTCTGCGGAGCGGGCATGGGGGCCACGATGGTGCTCGGTCCCTCCCTCCGACAGGCGATCGTCCCCGCCCACCTGATGGGGCGGGTCGCCTCCACCTCCCGCATGCTCGCCATGTGCGCAGCCCCGTTCGGCGCCTTCCTCGGCGGCTGGCTGGCCACCGCCTACGACGTACGCACCCCGCTCTACACCGCAGCCGGCCTCCTCCTGGCCATGACCGCCGTCACCGCGACCATGACCAGCAACCGCCGGGTTGAGGCGGCGCTGCATGCCGCCGCCCCGGCCGATAGCCCAGAACCGGAATCCTCGGATCCCGTTCAGGAGGGTGCCAGTTAGGGGCTCCGCGAGGCCGTCGAGCCAGTGCTGAGCCCAGCTCGGCGTTCCTCACCTCGGCCCCGGAGCGTCGGGCGCCTGGCCTCCACGGGATGCGACGACTGGCCCAGCGGGCCGGGTGCGCCGCCGTCGATCCTCGTCGTCCTCGACAGCCTCCGGGCCCCGGAAGGGGCGCAGGCTCTGACCGGGTCCGCCGGCCTCCATGTTGAACAGACAGGGGCAGGACGAGGGCGTTGAGGACCAGACCGAGGGCGGCGAGCTGGTCCTCCTGGCCCTCCCGGTACGCCTGGCGGATCTGGCCCCGGCCGCCGTGACAGAGCACGCGGGCCAGACGGCGGCGGGACTCCTGCAGGGTCAGTTGCCGGTTCATCAGCCGGCGGTAGGTGTCATCGACCGGGTCGACCATCAGCTCGTGGCGACCGGCGCCACCGAGCAGGGCGCCGAGTGGGTCCGCGTCGGCATGCGTGCACCTGCCGACGGGAGTTGTTCGACCTTCCGTGCGCCCTGTACGGCCGCGGACGCTGTGCTGCCCGGCGGCCGCGGGCTTATGGTGGGCCGTCACTTGCGTCCGTCCGAGGGGAACCGATGGAGCCCGGGACCAGGATCGTGCGATTGGCCGCCGGCTGCGCGGCTGCCCTTCTGATCAGCGCCGGCCTCACCACCACGGCATCCGCCGAGACAGCCGCGGCACCCGTCGACACCACCAGGGCGTCCGCCGACACCACCAGGACGTCCGCCGACACCACCAGGGCGTCCGCCGACCGCGCCACGCAGTCCGCCGACCGCGCCGCGGAGTTCGCCGACAGTGTCACGCGTGGCCACAACCCGCTCGCCGACCAGCTCGACGCGTACTGGACGCCGGCCCGGATGGAGGCGGCGCTGCCCGCCGACGTCCTCAAAGGCACCGGCACCGGCATCGATACGACAGCGACCGGCTCGTCCCCCGCCGTGGACGGCCCCCGGCCGGGCGAGTACATCCCGCCCAGCAGGAGCTTCGACGGCATCCCCCAGGCCGGCACCTTCTTCTGGACGGACGCCACGGGTACCGGCCGGACGTGCAGCGGCTCCGTCGTGCGCAGCCCCGGCCATGACCTGGTTCTGAGTGCCGGCCACTGTCTGAAGGGCTACGCGGGCACCTCGCCCAAGCGGCATCTGGCCTTCGTCCCGCAGTACCACGACAGCCTCAAGCCGTTCGGGATCTTCCCCGTGCGGACCAACGGCGTCTACGTTGCCCAGCAGTACTACGACCGGGGCGAACACGCGGGCGCCGCCTACGACTTCGCCTTCGCGGTCACCGAGCCCAACCAGGACGGAACACGCCTGGAGGACGCTGTCGGCGGCGTGCGGCTGCTCACCGGGACCGGCTACTACCACTTCCCGGTACGGATGATCGGCTATCCGGCGGGGGCGGAGAAGCCCCTGGAGTGCTGGAGCTGGACCACCAGGTGGGACAGCGACGACCCGGCCGACCCGGGCACGTTCCCGCGCATCGCCTGCGACGCCTTCGTGGGCGGGACCAGTGGTGGCCCCATGCTCGTGCCCTGGCCCGGTGGATGGGCGGTCGTCGGAGTGATCGGCGGCTATCACACCGGCGGCAACACCCCGCAGATCTCCTACAGCGCCTACTTCGGCGCCGCTACCCAGGCCCTCTACCGTGCGGCGGTCACCGGCGCCCCACCGGCCGGACCGCACCTCCCCTCCGGCTGACCGACGGGCACGGGCGCTCATCGACATGCGTGGCCCCGTCAGAAACCGGTACGTGCACGTTGAGTGCCATGACCGCGTCAGCGTGGCACGATGGTGATGCAAATCACACCCTATCGAGGGGGTGCACCATGGCCGTGTCAGAAGCAACGCCCGGCCCGAAGACCCGCAAACCCGGGCTTCGGCGTGAGATCGGCTTCGTCGGTCTCATCTGGGCCTCGGAGGGCTCGATCATCGGATCCGGCTGGCTGTTCGGCGCGCAGGGTGCCCTGGCGGCCGCAGGGCCGGCGGCGATCATCTCCTGGGCCATCGGCGGCCTGGCGATCCTGATCCTGGCCCTGGTGCATGCGGAGCTCGGCGGCATGTATCCGGTCTCGGGTGGCACCGCACGCTTCCCGCACTACGCCTTCGGGGGCGCCGCCGGCGCGTCGTTCGGCTGGTTCTCCTGGCTGCAGGCGGCCACAGTGGCGCCCATCGAGGTGCTGGCGATGATCACGTACGGCCAGCACTACTCCTGGGCGAACGGCTGGGAGAAGGTCAAGGGCGGCGAGCATGTCCTGACCCCTACCGGCATCGCCGTCGCGGTCGGACTGATGGCGGTCATCACGGCCATCAACTTCCTCAGCATCCGGCTGCTGGCCCGCACCAACAGCGCGGCGACCTGGTGGAAGGTCGGCATCCCGCTGCTGACCATCTTCGTGTTCGCCATCGCCCAGTTCCACGCGAGCAACTTCACCGCGGCCGACGGCTTCAACCCCTACGGGGCCAAGGGCATCCTGTCCGCCGTCTCCACCAGCGGCATCATCTTCGCACTGCTGGGCTTCGAACAGGCCGACCAGCTCGCCGGCGAGAGCGCCAACCCCAAACGGGACATCCCGCGCGCGGTGATCGGGTCGATCCTCATCGGCATCCTGATCTACATCCTGCTGCAGGTCACCTTCCTCGCCGCACTCCCCGCCTCCCAGATCGGCAGCCACTGGGCCAACTCCGCGTTCACCGCGCTGAGCGGACCGTTCGCCCAGGTCGCCACGCTCATCAGCCTGGGCTGGCTGGCCACGGTCCTCTATCTCGACGCCGTGATCTCCCCCGCCGGCACCGGTCTGATCTACATCACCGGCTCCTCCCGGGTGTCGTACGGCCTCAGCCGCAACGGCTATGTGCCGTCCGCGTTCGAGAACACCAACCGGCGCGGTGTTCCCTGGGTGGGCCTGATCACGGCCTTCGTGGTGGGCTGCATCTGCTTCCTGCCGTTCCCCAGCTGGCGTTCCCTGGTCGGTCTGATCACGAGCGCGAGCGTGCTGATGTACGCCGGTGCCCCGCTCTCCTTCGGGGTGTTCCGCAACCGGCTGCCCGACGCCCACCGTCCCTACCGGCTGCCCGGCGGCGGTGTGCTGTCGCCGCTCGCCTTCGTCGTCGCCAACCTGCTGATCCTCTGGTCGGGTTGGACCACCGACTGGAAGCTCGGCGTCGCCATCCTGATCGGCTACGTCATCCTGGTCGCGAACCGGCTGTTCAAGATGAACCCCATCACCCCCCAGCTCGACCTGCGTGCTGCACAATGGCTGCCGGTCTACCTGGTGGGCATGGGGCTCATCGTCTACCTCAGCGACTTCGGCCCGCTCAAGCACCCCTGGTTCCCGCTGTGGTGGGACATCGGGGTCACGGCCGCGTTCAGCCTCGTCATCTACTACTGGGCCATGGCGGTCGCCCTGCCCAGCGAACAGATCCAGCGGCTGATCGACCACGTCGTCGTACCGGAGGAAGAGGACGCCCTCTGACACCCACTCCGACATCCCACCAAACGCCCTGCGGCCCAGAGGCGATCCTCTGTCAGCTCAGCCGGAACTTCTGGGCCGCCGAGCCGTTGCAGTCCCAGATCTGCAGCCGCGTCCCATTGGCCGTCGCACCACTGGGAGAGTCCAGGCACCGCCCCGACTGAGGATTCAGCAGCGAACCATCACCCTGCTGCACCCACCTCTGCCCACCCACCCCATCGCAGTCCCACAACTCCACCTGCGTGCCGTTCGCCGTCCCATTGCCGTTGATGTCCAGACACCGGCCCAGCGTGCCCAGGGAGCCGTCGTTGCGGTGGTACCAGTGCTGGTCGACCGCCCAGGACTGGCAGCCCCACAGCTGGACGGCCGCCCCGTCCGTGCCGGTGTCGTCGGCCGCCACATCGACGCACTTGCCGCCCGGCCCCGCGATCGGGGCGCCCCCGTCGACCGAGAACTTCTGGGCCGCCGAGCCGTTGCAGTCCCAGATCTGCAGCCGCGTTCCATTGGCCGTCGCACCACTGGGAGAGTCCAGGCACCGCCCCGACTGAGGATTCAGCAGCGAACCATCACCCTGCTGCACCCACTTCTGCCCACCCACCCCATCGCAGTCCCACAACTCCACCTGCGTGCCGTTCGCCGTCCCATTGCCGTTGATGTCCAGACACCGGCCCACAGTGCGCAGGCTTGCGTCGGCGTAGTGCGTCCAGTGCTGGTCCTCCGCGTACGACTGGCAGTCCCACAGCTGGACGGGCGCCCCGTCCGTGCCGGTGTCGTCGGCCGCCACATCGACGCACTTGCCGCCGGGGCCGGTGATGGTGCCCTGGGGGCCGCCCGGAACGTTCGTCTCGCCGGAGTAGCCCACGGAGACGATGTTCGCCTGGACGGCGTTCTCGGCGGCGTCGGTCGGGTAGCCGGAGACCATCACGCCCTCGAAGAACGTGCCCATGTTCCAGTTGCTGTTGTCGCCGCCCGTGCCGAGGATGATGCCGCCCTCCTGGTGCATGGGCCGATAGCCGCCGCGGGTGGGCAGGGCGCCGTCCCACCAGGTGGTGAGCGCGCCCGACTGTGCGTCGCCGCCCTTGAGGGCGTACCGCGTCTGGCCGTCGTTCTTCAGTACGGCGGTGACGAAGGTGCTGCCGTTGCCCCGGTTGGCGGTGTTGGAGCCGTTGTCGCCCTGGAACATGCCGTTCTCCAGGTCGGCCTCGACCCACGGCCCGGAGCCGGTGCACGGTGCGAAGTAGCAGGTGGTCGCGAGACTGACGGCGTCCATGTGGCCATTGCCGGTGTCGGCCGCTGTGCTCTCGGCGTTGCCGTAGTCGAAGCAGCAGGCGGAGCCCACGTGGGTGCCGCTGGCCACCATGTAGGCGCCCTCCGGCTGTCCGTTCACGGCGACACCGGAGGCGGCGCCCGTGTACCGGTAGCCGACTCCGGGCGAGATCCACACGCCGTACACCTTGTGCCCGCCGGCGGTGACGGCGATCTCGGAGGCGTCCGCGCCCCGGTCCGCGCCCATGCCGGAGGTGCCCGCCGGGCCCGGGGCGAGGTCGTTGTGCCGGGAGGTCTGGTCGTAGATCCTCGTGATGGCGCAGGTGGTGTCCGCGCAGAACCTGTCCTGCCCGCCGGCGTCGGCGTAACCGCCCGGGGACAGCAGCGAGATGTCGGCGCCCGCTCCGTCCGAGGCGCGGGTGACCCGGTACAGCGGGCCGTCGTAGGAGGAGAAGAGCGCGCGCACCGTGCTGTGCGCGGCGACGCAGGGGGTGCCGGCGGCGGCGTAGATGTCACAGGGCAGCGAACCCGCGGCCTGTGACGGTCCGGGCAGGCCGAGCAACGCGCTCAGGACCAGGCCGATGACGGCCAGGAGCGACGCGAGCGATCTGGGGCTTCCGCGCATGCTGGGCTCCTCGATGTGGGGGTGATCGGGGCTGGGAGCAGTCGAGTTGGAGCGCCGGGGCGGCCGTTGCGGAACGTACGCACAGTGGTGGTTGCCGTCAAGATTTGTTGCTTTGGCCTTATGAAAAGTTTTGGACTTGGGCCAAGTCATCGGCTGCTCTTCTGATGTGACGTCATGTCAGGCGAGCGGCTGGTTCTGCACCGCGCGTCCTTGACAGCTGGGGCTGATGGGGCAACCTTCGGGACAACGTTGTCGAAGGGACATGGTCACGATGGTGCCGTTCCGCCTTCTGTCCGTGCTGGCCACTGGCGCCCTGGTCCTGGGTGCCGCTTCAGCCCCCGCCCATGCCGATCCCGTCTCGCAAGCGCCGGTCGCCGATCCGGCCTCTCTCGTGAACCCGTTCATCGGCACCTCGCACGCCGCCGACGACTTCCCGGGGGCCGACACCCCGTTCGGGATGGTCCAGTGGAGCCCCGACACCAGCCCGCACCGGCCGGACGGCGGCGGCTACGAGTACGCCGATTCGGCCATCACCGGCTTCGGCCTCACCCACATCGCGGGGCCGGGCTGCCGGGCCGCCGGCGACATCCCCGTGCTGCCGACCGTCGGCGCGGTCGACACGGGCGCCACCGACAGCTTCTCGCACGCCAACGAGTCCGCGACCCCCGGCTCCTACACGGTGTCGCTGGACAACGGCGTCAAGACGGAACTGACCGCCACCACCCGCAGCGGCATGGCCCGTTTCACCTTCCCGTCCACCAGCCAGGCGAACCTCCTGTTCAAGCTGACGGGCAGCGAGAACGGGGACACCGCCGCCGAGTTCGACGTGGTGAACGACAGAGAAGTCAGAGGCAAGGTCACCAGCGGCAACTTCTGCGGCGAGGGCAATTCCTACACCCTCTACTACGACATGGTCTTCGACCAGCCGTTCCGCCGCGGCGGCACCGCCCTGGCCGCCGCCACGCCCACCACGCCGAGGAGCAACGCCTCCCCCAGTGCTCCCGAGGCGCCGAACAAGCCCACCCTGCACGGCGCCGGGCCCCGTACACCCCACACCTTCACTCCCCGGGCGAGCGGCTCCGACGGCTATGTCACGTTCGACACCACCACCGACCGGGCCGTTCAGGCCAAGGTCGGCATCTCCTATGTGTCGGCCGCCGACGCCGTGGGCAACCGTCAGGCGGAGAACAGCGGCTGGAACCTGGCCAAGGTGCGCGGCGCGGCGCACGACGCCTGGAACTCCCTGCTCGGCCGGGTGCGGATCGCCGGCGGGACGCCCTCCCAGCAGACCGTCTTCTACACCGCGCTCTATCACGCGCTGCTGCATCCGAACGTGATCAGTGACACCAACCGCCGCTATCCCGGCTTCGACGGCAGGATCCACACCGTCGACAAGGGCCACGGCGCCGCCTACGCCAACTACTCCGGCTGGGACGTCTACCGCTCGCAGGCCCAGCTCGAGGCCCTGGTCGCGCCGCAGACCGCCGCCGACACCGCCCAGTCGATGGTCGACGACTACCGCCAGACTGGCCTGTTCCCCAAATGGTCGGAGAACAACGGCGAGACCTATGTCATGGTCGGCGATCCGGCGGACGAGATCATCGCCGACTACTACGCCTTCGGGGCCAGGAAGTTCGACACCGCGACCGCACTGAAGGGCATGATCGCGGAGGCCACCGACCCCAACAACAATCGGCCCGGGCTCGCCTATCTGGAGCAGCTCGGCCGGCTGCCCAGCAACGGCAAGTACGGGTGCTGCAACTTCTACGGCCCGGCCTCCACCACGCTGGAGTACAACTCGGCCGACTTCGCCGTCTCGGCCTTCGCCGGTGCCCTCGGACACACCGCGGACCAGCACCGGTTCGCGGACCGGGCGCAGGACTGGCAGAACCTGTTCAATTTCGGCAGCGGTTTCATCCAGCCCCGCGACGCCTCGGGCACCTGGACGGCCGGCTTCTCGCCGACGTCGGGCAAGAACTTCGTCGAGGGCGACTCCTGGCAGTACACGCCGATGGTGCCGTTCAACGTGCACGGACTGGCGGCCGCCATGGGCGGTGACGCGGCCCTCGCCAAGTACCTGGACACGGACCTGTCCTCGCTGACCGGCTCCGGCGGCTACACCGACCTGGGCAACGAACCCAGCCTCAACATCCCCTGGGAGTACGACTACATCGGCCGCCCGTACCAGACGCAGAAGGTCGTCCGGCAGGTCCAGGACCAGATCTGGACCGACGGCCCGTCCGGACTCGCGGGCAACGACGACCTCGGTGAGATGAGCTCGTGGTACGTGTGGTCCGCCCTCGGCATGTACCCGGAGACCCCCGGCACCGCAGACCTGGCCCTGGGCAGCCCGCTCTTCAGCCAGGCCGTGATCACCCTGCCGTCCGGCCACACCCTCACCGTCAACGGCACGGGAGCCGCGGACGACGCGCCGTACGTCCAGTCCGCCACCTGGAACGGCACGGCATGGAACGCCGCCCACGCCCCCGACGGCGCCCTCACGGGCGGCGGCACCCTCACCTACGTCCTCGGCGCCTCGCCCAACACGTCCTGGGCGTCCGACGCCTCCGCCGCCCCCCGCTCCTACCCGGGCACGCCCGGCTACACCGACGTCGGGGCGTCCGGCGACACCGCCGCGGCCTCGGCCAACTTCGACGGCGCGGGCTACAGCTACTCCGCGCACGCCCTGGCCACCGCGGGAGTCACCCCCGGCTCGAAGGTCACCGCCAACGGGGTCGGCTTCACCTGGCCCGACGTGGCACCCGGCGCAGCGGACAACTACGTGGCGAACGGGCAGACGGTACGGACCTCCGGCTCCGGCAGCATCTCCTTCCTGGGCGCCGCCAACAACGGCCCGGTGTCCGGCACCGCGACCATCACCTACACGGACGGCACGACCCAGTCGGTCCCCGTCGGCCTGTCCGACTGGACGCTGAGCGCGGGCGCCGCCTCACCGCTCCCCGGCAACACCGTCGCGGCGACCATGCCCTACCGCAACCACGCGGGCACCGCTTCCGACAGCACGCGGACGTATGTGTTCGCCACGGCGCCGGTGGCCCTGAGTCCGGGCAAGACCGTCAGCAGCGTGCGTCTGCCGTCCGACGTCGCCGCCGGGGGCCTGCATGTCTTCGCGATCGGCTTCGGCGGCGCAGCGCAGGCACGGGGAGGGAACTGACCGCCGAAACATGCCGTTGAGTGGAGCAATCACCGGGGTACGGGGGCGCGGCACATCAGGCTGGACGGGTGAAGCACGGACGGACCGGCCGGGAGCCGGAGCAGGACGGCACACCCACACGGCCCCGGGTGCCGGCCCCTCCGGCGTGGCTGCGCTGGCTGCCGCTCCTGTACGTCGCGGCCGTGTTGCTGGTGGAGCCGGTCACGCCCCTCGACTGGCCGGTGAGCTTCGCCCTGATCGCCGTGCCCGTACTGGCCGCGTTCGGGCACGGCCCCGTGGCCGTCGGCGCCGCAACGGTGTCCGCCGTCGGCCTCGAGGCGGTGCTGGCCGGTACTCCCTGCTGCGCGGGCCGGTCCGCCGGCTATCTGCTGGACCGTCACTACATCGCCACCTACATCTGTACGGCCCTCGTGGGCGGCCTCGGCGCGATCCTGGCCGCCCACCGGATCCGGCGTGAACGCACGCTCGCCGACGTGCGGTTCGTGGCCGAGACCGCGCAGCGCGTCCTGCTCCGCCCCCTGTCGCACCGGATCGGCAACCTCCGCCTGCAGAGCCTCTACCTCTCCGCCGCCGCGGAGGCACGCATCGGCGGCGACCTCTACGAGGCGGTCCCGACCCGGTTCGGCGCCCGTCTGCTCATCGGTGACGTCCGCGGCAAGGGGCTGGTGGCGGTCGAGACCGCGGCCGCCATGCTCGGGGCGTTCCGCGAGGCGGCGTACGACGAACCCGATCTGCTCGCTCTGGCCGGCCGGGTGGACACGAGCATGAGCCGCAGGGCGACGCAGCTCGGCGGGACCGAGACGAGCGAACGGTTCGTCACCGCGGTGTTCGCCGAGATCCCCGCCGACGGCCACATCGTCCGCATCGTCAACTGCGGCCATCCGCCGCCCGTCCGGCTGCGGGCCGACGAGGTGGTCGAACTGGACAGCGGGCGGCCCGCGCCGCCCCTGAACCTCGGCATGCTGGTCGAGGACCCGTATCACCTCGACACCTACTCGTTCCGGCCCGGCGATCAGCTGCTGCTGTACACGGACGGCGTCACGGAGACGCGGGACGCGACGGGCGCCTTCTACCCGCTGCTCGACCGCCTCCGCGCCTGGGGTCCCCTCCCGCCGGCGGAGCTGCTCGCACGGCTCCACGACGACCTGCTGGCCTACAGCCACAACAGCCTTCAGGACGACACCGCGGCGCTCGCGGTCTGCCTGCTGCCTGTGGAACCGTCGGCCGGGCAGCAGGCCGAGTGAGCGAGGCCCGGGTCAGAAGGCGGTGTGGGCGAACCAGTTGTCGAGGACCGCGGCCGGTCCCGAGACCTCGAAGGCGGGTTCCTGGTACGACCGCCGCCCGTAGAGCAGGAGCAGCAGGTCCGCCGCCCGCCCGCGCACCGCCGCCGTGACCTGCTCCGGATCGCGGGCCTCGCGGCCCACCGGGCGGAAACCGTCCGGGTCCAGCCGCATCCGCCACTCCTCCCCGGGGCCGCCGTCGACGCCCGCGCTGCGGAACGCGAGGGTCTCGCCGTCACCGCGCAGCTTGGTCACACCGGGGGCGAAGAGGCCCGCGTACGGCAGGTTCACGAGGAACTCGTCCACGCCGTCCGCCGCGAGCACGGGGTCGATGTCCGGGGTCAGGCCGAGCGCACGTTCCGCGTCGACCCGGTGCACCAGCGTCTCGAACAGCATCCGGCGGGCCCAGAACCGCGCGTGCCGGTCCTCGCCCCACACCCACATCGGTGCCTCGGGATCCGTGTCCCGCAGTACGGCCGCCACGCCGGGCACCCCCGCCGCCACCCAGTCGGGATGGTCGCGCAGGTTTTCCGGCAGCCCCAGCTCGACGTCGCGGCTGCGGGGAGGCTCCTGCACCCGCTGGGTCAGCAGGGTGCAGAACCAGCGCTGCAGTGCTCCGACGTGCCGGGTCAGGTCGGCCAGGGTCCAGTCGGGGCAGGTGGGCACCGGGGTCGTCGGGTCAACGCCCTTGACCACCTCGCAGTAGCGCAGGGTCTCGCGGGCGACGGCCTCGCGGTAGATGTCGTACGGCAGTGGATGCCCCGCCGTGTGTGTCGCTGCCATCTGCTGCCGCCGTCCTGTTCTGCCCTGGGCACGGATTGTCGTCACGGTCAGTCTGGATGCTGGAGTCCACTCCAAGGCAAATCCGGGTCAGGGAATCTCCTGATCGGCCCAGATGATCTTCCCTTCGCCGGTGTACCGGGCGCCCCAGCGCTGGGCGAGCTGGGCCACGAGGAAGAGCCCACGGCCGCCTTCGTCCGTGCTCCTGGCGTGCCTGAGCCGGGGGGCCGTACTGCTGCCGTCGGAGACCTCGCAGGTGAGGCGGGCGTCACGGAGCAGGCGTAGCCGTATGGGCGTCGCGGCGTAGCGGATGGCGTTGGTGACGAGTTCGCTCACGACGAGTTCGGTCGTCATGGCCAGTTCGCCGAGGCCCCACTGCTCGACCTGGCGGGTGGCGAGGGCGCGGAGGGTGCCGACGGCTGCCGGGTCGGGGGGTACCTCCCACCGGGCGACGTGGTCGGATCCCAGGGTGTGGGTGCGGGTCAGGAGCAGGGCGATGTCGTCGGGCTGGGGCACGGGCACGAGCTGCCGTACGACGGACGCGCACAGCGTGTCCAGGTCGTCCCCGGTGTGGGCGAGGACCTCTCCGAGCCGGGACATACCCCGCTCCACGTCATGGTCGCCGCCCACGATGAGACCGTTGGTGTAGAGGCCGAAGAGGCTGTCCTCGGCCAGTTCGATCTCGGTGGCCTCGAAGGCCATGCCGCCCAGGCCGAGCGGGGGTCCGGCGGGGATCTCCGGGAAGTAGGCGTGCCCGTCCGGGGCCACGACGACGGGCGGCGGGTGACCGGCCCGGGCCATCGTGCACCGTCTGCTGACCGGGTCGTAGACGGCGTAGAGGCAGGTCGCGCCGATGAAGGTGCTGCGGGCGGAGGTGCCGGCGGCCGCTTCCTCGTCGCTCAGCCGGAGCACCAGGTCGTCGAGATGGGCGAGCAGGTCGTCGGGGGGCATCTCCATGGCGGCGAGGGTCTGCACCGCGGTGCGCAGCCGGCCCATGCTCGCCGCCGCGCCGATGCCGTGGCCCACCACATCGCCGATGACGAGGCCCACCCGTGCGCCGGACAGCGGGATCACGTCGAACCAGTCGCCGCCGACGCCACCCGAGGGGTCCGCCGGCAGATACGAGGAGGCCACCTCCAGCGCGGTGCCGCCGGTCAGGGCGGGCGGCAGCAGGCTGCGCTGCAGGGTGATCGCCGCCGCGTGCTCCCGGGTGTAGCGGCGGGCGTTGTCGACGCACACCGCCGCGCGTGCGACCAGTTCCCGGGCCAGCAGGACGTCGTCGGGCCCGAAGGAGACGGGGTTGAGCGACCGGACGAACGTGGCGAGGCCGAGGGCGGTGTTCCGGGCCCGCATCGGCACGGCGATGAGCGAGTGCATGCCGTACGCGCGCATGCGTTCGCTGCGCTCCGGGTCCCGTACGACCCACAGTTCGTCGGAGGGGTCGAGGACCGGGATGAGCAGGGGCTCGCCGTCGAGGAGCAGGTGACCGTGTTGGGGCGGCAGGATGAACTCGACGCGGTCGCCGATCCGGACGACGGCCTCGGGCGTGCCCTCGCGCACCGAGCGCTGCGCCGCCCGGCGCATCACGGCCTTGGCGGGCGCGGGTCCCGCGTCGGTCAGCCACGCGCCGTGGCCCTCGGTGCTGAGCACGGGTTCCAGCAGGTCGACGACGACGAAGTCCGCGAAGCGGGGGACGGCGAAGTCGGCGAGCTCCTGGGCGGTCCGCATCACGTCGAGTGTGGTGCCGATGCTGGTGCCGGCCTCGTTGACCATGGTCAGCAGCTGCCGGGCGGTCCACCGCTCGGTGACGTCCTGGACCATGTAGCAGACGCCGGTGATGGTGTCGTCGGCGTCGACCAGGGGGAAGAAGGAGGTCGAGTAGGCGTGCTGGCGGTGCGGGTCGGCCCAGCTCCAGCCCACGTACTCGTAGTCGGTCACCGGCATGCCCGTCGCGATCACCTTGCGCATCAGGCTCTCCAGGGCCTCCGCCTGCAGCCCGGGCAGCAGCTCGTTCAGCCGGCGTCCGAGCCGCACGTCCCGGGGGACCCCGCCGAGCCGTTCCAGGGTGTCGTTCAGCCAGACGTAGCGCAGGTCGGTGTCCATGACGGCCATGCCGACCGGTGAGCGGGTCAGGAACCCGTCCAGCACCGACTGGCCCATGGGCCACCGCTGCCGCTGTTCGCGGGCCGACAGCAGGAAGCACTCGGTGTCGCCGACACGGAACGAGGCCGACACCCGCAGCTGGATGTCGAGGCTGCGGCCGTCGCGGTGCCGTACGGTGATCTGCCCGCTCCAGCCGTTTCCGGCGCGGCACCGCTCGACGACACCGGCGAGCCGTACGGGATCCTCGGGCATGGCGAGCAGGCGCGCGGCGGAGGCGCCCACGACGTCCCGTGCCGCGTGGCCGAGGAACGTTTCGGCGCTGCGGGTCCAGCCGACCACGACGCCGTGTTCCGATATCACCGCGGCCGCGTCGGTGGACGCGTCGAAGAGATCACCCGGTCCCTGCGGCGTGGCTGCGTCAAAGCCCTCTGGCGCAGATTCCATCAGTTCCACCCTTACACCACTATGGGCCTGTTTGTCGGCCGGTGTGCAGGGATACAGCGGGAGATGCGGCGTCCACCCGGATGCGGCGCCGTACGGTTGGGGCGGGGCCGGGACCGGAGGGACCATGGAAGCACCGGCCGTCAGCATGCTCGCGCCTGCCCGGCCGGCGGAGGTGAACCGGCATGGCAGCGGACTCCTTGGAAGCCGGCCACGAGGGACACGGCGACGAGACGCCCCGGCCGACCGGACTGCTGGACGTGCTGAGCGTGGCCGCGGTGGCCCTGGACACCCGTGGCCGTATCGTCTTCTGGACCCCGCAGGCCGAGGATCTCTTCGGCTACTCCGCGCAGGAGGCACTCGGCAAGCCCGCGGGGCGCCTGCTGGTGCACCCGGAGCATCTGCAGGCCGTGGTGAGTCTGTTCGCCGAGGTGCTGGAGACCGGCCGGGGCTGGGCCGGCGCGTTCCCGGTCCGGCACAAGGACGGCAGCAGCCGGCTGACCGAGTTCCGGACCATGCGGCTGCTGGACGACCTTGGGGACGTCTACGCCCTGGGCATCGCGGCCGACCACACCCTGCTCCAGCGCGTCGAGACCGACCTGGCCCTGTGCGAGCGGCTGATCAACCAGTCCCCCATCGGTCTGGCCCTCCTGGACCCGGATCTGCGCTACCTCCTGGTCAACCCTGCGCTGGAGCGGATCGACGGCACTCCCGCCGAGGACCACATCGGGCGCCATCTGCGGGAGACCCTGCCTTTCCCGGACGTCGACACGGTCGAGTCCGCGCTGCGCCAAGTGCTCACCACCGGGACGTCCCTGCTGGACCAGTACCACGTCGGCCGTACACCGGCCGACACCGGCCAGGAGCACGCCTGGTCGCTGTCCTTCTACCGGCTGGAGGATCCGGGCGGGCGGGTGCTGGGCGCGGCCGTCTCGGTGGTGGACGTCACCGAGCGGCACCGCGCGGCCGCGGAGGCCGACCGGGCGCGGCGGCGCCTGGCGCTGATCGCGGAGGCCTCCGCGCGGGTCGGCACCACGCTGGACGTGGAGCAGACCGCCCATGAACTGGCGGAGATCGCGGCACCGGCGCTGGCCGACGTGGTCGCCGTGGACGTCCTCGACTCCGCCCTGTCCTGCCGTCGTATGCGCCGGCCGGACAACGGCCCGGAGCTGTTCCGTGCCCTCGCCCTGAAGGCGGCCCACCCCACGGTCGCGCTGCGCGCCGCCGACCCTCCCGGCGACGTCGCCCGTTACGAGGGGGACCGCCTGGTCACCCTGTGCGTCCACACGGGGCGGCCGGTTCTCGTACGTCATGTCGGGCCGCAGGATCTGCCGCGCATCGCCCGGGACGCCGAGGGTGGCACCCTGCTCGCCGAGGCCGGGGTCCACTCGTATCTGGCCGTGCCGCTGATCGCCCACGGCGAGGTGCTCGGTGCCCTCGACCTCAAGCGGACCGACAATCCGGCGCCGTTCGACGACGACGATGTCGTCCTGGCCGCCGAACTCGCCGGGCGGGCCGCCGTGGCCATCGACAATGCCCGCTGGTTCCAGAGCGTCCGCAACACCGCCCTCACCCTGCAGCGCAGTCTGCTGCCCGAGCACGCGGCGCACCACACGGGCCTGGAGCTCGCCTCCCGCTACCAGCCCGCGCAGGCCACCAGCGAGGTCGGCGGCGACTGGTACGACGTCATCCCGCTGACCGACGAGAAGACGGCGCTGGTGGTGGGCGATGTCATGGGCAACGGCATCGACGCGGCCGCCACCATGGGCCGGCTGCGGACCGCCACCTGCGCCTATGCCGATCTCGACCTCGATCCCGGCGCGGTGCTCCAGCACCTGGACAAGATCACCTGCGATCTGGAGCACTACATCGTGACCTGCCTGTACGCGGTGTACGACCCCGGCACCGGGCAGTGCTGCGTCGCCAACGCCGGGCACATGCCGCCCGCGCTCTCGCGGCCCGGCGACGGGCCGAGGCTCCTGGAGCTGCCACCCGCGGCACCGCTCGGCGTCGGCGGTGTCCGGTTCGAGACCACGACGGTCGCCCTGCGCCCCGGTGATGTGCTGGTCCTCTACACCGACGGTCTCGTGGAGACCCGTCAGCACGCCATCGACGACCGGCTGAACGCCCTGCTGGACCTCCTCGACGAGCCGCGCCGGCCGCTGGAGGAGACCTGCGACGTCCTGCTGCACGGCCTGCGGCACCCCGACGACCACGACGACGTGGCCCTGCTCATCGCCCGGGCGCTGTAGGCAGCGCCACGCCCTTCCAAGGGTGTTGGAGCAAGCGGGCCGGTGCCGGCCGGGGTTCGACCGGCACCCTATTGTGCCGTCGGCTCTCCCGAAGTGGGCGTGGCCGACCGGTCGGCGGACCCGCGCACGAGCAGCAGGAGGGCGTCGACCAGGTCGTCCTCGGGGCCGCCCGTGGCCAGACGCCGCAGTTGCAGGCCCATCACCAGGGCGACCGTCGTGGCGGCCAGGCGGTCCGCGTCGGGGACGCCCAGTGCGGTGAGGATCCGGGCGGCGAGCAGGTCGTAGGCCCGGAAGGCCTCGGCCGCCGCCGTGCGCAGGCGCTCGTCACGACCGGCCTGGAGGTACAGCTCGAACGGCGCCGGATGGGCGCTGTCCAGCGCCGAGCCGCAGGCCACCTGGCCCGCCAGCGACGCCGCGTCCTCGACGTCCAGGCCCTCCGTCTGGCACTGGTCGGCCAGTTCGGTGAAGTGCCGTGTCTCCTCCCGCACGAAGTACAGCAGGCTTTCCCGCAGCAGCTCGTGCTGGGTCTCGAAGTGGTAGGTGACCGAACCGAGGGACACACCCGCTTCCTTGGCGATCCGCCGGTTCGTGACGGCCGCGACTCCGTCCTCGCCGATGATCTGCAGGACGGCGGTGATGATGCGCTGGCGCATCGGGGCGGAGGGGGCGGCGTGCGGCATGGCCTGCATTCTTCCATCACCGGGTTGCCCCGCCGGTGGACAGGGCTGCTCGATCTCCCTATCGTTCGTTCGAACGAACAGGACTGAGGGGTGGTAGTCGTGCACATTGCCGGGTCAACCGTTCTGCTCACCGGTGTCACCGGCGGCATCGGCGGCGCCCTCGCCGCCGATCTGTCCGCCCGCGGCGCCCGTCTCGTGCTCACCGGTCGCCGGCTGGAAGCGCTCGAACCCCTCGCCGCTCGTTACGGCGCCCGCACGATCGCGGCCGATCTGGCCGAGCCCGACGATGTGCGGCGGCTGGCCGAGGAGGCCGCCGGCACGGACATCCTGATCGCCAACGCGGCCCTGCCGTCCAGCGGCGACGTCCTCGACTACACGCCGGAGCAGATCGACCGGGCCCTGGCCGTGAACCTGCGGGCCCCGGCGATCCTCGCCCGGCTGCTCGCCCCCGGCATGGTGGCCGCCGGGCGTGGCCACATCTGCTTCGTCGGGTCGCTGTCCGGCATGGCCGCCACCAGGTCCTCGTCCCTGTACACCGCGACGAAGTTCGGGCTGCGCGGCTTCTCGCTGGCCTTCCGCCAGGATCTGCACGGCACGGGCGTCGGCGTCTCGATCGTCCAGCCGGGTTTCGTACGCGACCTGGGCATGTTCGCCAAGACCGGCTCGGCGACACCCGGCGGTGTGCGTACCGTCTCGCCCGCGCAGGTCTGCAAGGGCGTGACGCGGGCAATCGAACGCGATCTCGCCGAGGTCAACGTGGCGCCGCCGGAGCTGCGGTTCCTGACCAAGGTCGCGTCGCAGTTCCCGGGGTTCGCGGAGCGGGTGCAGCGGCTGGCCGGGGCCGAGCCGACGGTCAACGCGATCGTGGCCGCCCAGCGTTCGAGCCGCTGAGGCGCCGCGGCGGGGCCACGCGCCGGGGCGTGTCAGGGCCGTGTCAGCGGGATCCGGCACCGTATTCCTTGTGAACGGCGGCGCGGGAACGCGAAGCCGGGAACGAGGAGAGGTGCCCGGAGTGGTTGATCGGGGACCGGCGAGCTCGACTCGAGGTCGGGCCCCTCAGGGGGCCCACGCAGGTTCGAATCCTGCCCTCTCCGCCCTTCGTTCCGTGGAAGAGCCTCACTTGTCATGCACTCGTAGGCCGTGGCAAGATCCAACGACTTCCAAAGCGCATCCGACCACTCGTCATGAAGGACTGAGGTCCATGGTTCCGGCGTCCCCCAGCGGCCGCCGCCGGCACTGAGCCGCCTGCCCGACGGCAGCCCCGCCCAGTGCCTTTCGCGTCTCCTCACGGCGGCCCGACGACGCGGTGTCCAGCACACCGCCCGCCTCCTCGCAGAGGTCATGTCC
This sequence comes from Streptomyces sp. NPDC002076, assembly GCF_053593835.1. Lineage (NCBI taxonomy): Bacteria > Bacillati > Actinomycetota > Actinomycetes > Kitasatosporales > Streptomycetaceae > Streptomyces > Streptomyces sp. NPDC002076. The sequence goes on along the minus strand of NZ_JBSFDI010000002.1, from coordinate 204,073 downwards.
TTGTGCCGACCCACACCATGAGGTCTTCATCGTGCGCACCCATGTCCAGAGTTTTACCGTCGCCCACCTCCTGCGCCGCCCTGCGGCGCGTGAAGTCGGCGGATTCGTCGTGGGGTTCGATCCCTCGACGACCAGCCCGTACGTCAACTACGCCACCCCGTTCCCCGGCGCCGCGCCCACCGACCGCGACGTCGCCGACCTGATCGCCGCGTTCCGTGAGCGCGGGCTCAAGCCCCGGCTGGAGTTCGCCCCGGACTCCGCCCCCGCCGTGGAACCCGCGCTGCGCCGGGCCGGTTTCGGCACGGAGGCGGTCCACGAATACCTGGTCTGCACCCCCGCCACGCTGACTGTGCCCCGCTCCGGCCCTGGCTCGGCGGGCCCGGTCGAGGTGGCGGCACCGGTCACGGAAGCGGACTACACCGCGATCGACGTCGCACTGTCCGAAGCCTTCGGCGGCGAGTGGGCCCCATCCCCGGAGGGCGCGGCACGGTTGCGACGCACCGCGGAGGGCGGCGGAGCCGTCCGGTTCGTGCGCACTCCCGGCGGAGGCTGCGCCGGCGGCGCGCTCTGCTCGGCGCCCGCCGAGGGCACAGCGGAGCTGGCGGGCGTGGGCACGCTTCCCGCGTACCGGCGGCGGGGCATCGCCGCCGCGGTCACCGCGACCCTGGCCGGGACCATGTTCGGGCGGGACGCGCGGTCCGTGTGGCTGGAGTACTCGGGCGAGGGCTCCCGACGTGTGTACGAGAGGGTCGGCTTCCGGCCCGGCGGCACACGGCTGTACGTCTCACTGGACGCGTGACCTCCTGGGCCGGCGACCCCGCGTCCTGGCCGGCCCGCGGAATCAGCCTTCTTTGGGCAGGGGGTTGTCCTTGACGAAACGGCGGATCTCCTCCGTGAGCGCCGCCGGATTGTCCAGCTGGACCAGGGTGCGTGCGTCGGGGATCTCGACATAGCGGGCGTCCGGCAGCAGTTCGGCCAGGCGGCGGCCCGTCGCGGGCGGCATCATGCGGTCCTCGGCGCCCCAGGCGACCAGTGCCGGGCGGGTGAACTTCGGGAGGTTACGGGCCGCTTCCAGGTAGCAGTCCTTCCGGGTCGTACGAAGGAACTTGGCGAAGTCACGGCGGATATGACGATCTGTCAGCAGGGGGCCGTACCAGCGGGCGATGAGTTCCTTCGGGAGCCGCTTCCTGGCCATGCCGCCGAGCGAGGTCTGCATGCGGGCGAGGAAGGGGAAGCGGAAGGACTGCAGGAGGAGGAAGATTCCACCGGGGATCCTGCAGGCCGCGTTCAGGATGCGGCCCTGGATGCCCGGCGGGTAGTTGTCCAGCGCCTCGCAGGAGGTCAGGACGAGCCGGGCGAGCCGTTCGTCCCGTACGCCGACGAGGAGTTGGGCCGTGCCGGTGTCGTTCTGGACGAGGGTGACGTCCGGCAGGTCCAGGCGGTCCATGAACTCCGCCAGCAGACGGGCGATGCCGTGCGCGGAGAGATCCGCGTCCGGCCGCATGGGGCGCCGGTGGCTGCCCAGGGGCAGCACGGGGACGACGACACGGAAGTCGGGGCGCAGGGCTGAGACGACGTCGGCCCAGACCGAGTCGTCGAAGCCGAGGCCGTGGGCGAGGACCACGACGGGCCCGTCACCTCCGGTGTCCTGGTAGTCGATGGTTCCCGCGCTCAGCTCGATCTCCGGCATGCCCGTGCCTCCGCTTTCGGTCGGCCGCCCCGACAGTGGCTCTAGATAGATCGTTCTAGTGACAGAATAGGCGCCGACCGCCCTTTGGCAACAGCGGCTCCCCGGAGGTGCCACCGTGAGCGACGGCAAGGCCATCAGCACGCATGAGACCCGGCAGCGCATCGTGCACGCGGGCACCGAGCTGTTCCGGCGTTCGGGCTACACCGGCACCGGGATGAAGCAGATCGCCGAGGCCGCCGAGGCGCCCTTCGGCTCGATCTACCACTTCTTCCCCGGCGGGAAGGCCCAGTTGGGCGAGGAGGTGATCCGTACCTCGGGGGCCGTGTATCTGAGCCTGATCACCACCCTCATGGAGCCGTACGAGGACCGGGTGGCGGCCACCGCCGAGGCCTTCGCCGCCGCGGCCGGCACCCTCGCCGAACTCGACTTCGCCGACCCGTGTCCCATCGCGACGGTCGCCATGGAGGTCGCCGGCACCAACGACACGCTGCGGCGGGCCACTTCGGAGGTCTTCGACTGCTGGATCGACCACCTCGCCGCCTACTACGCCCAAGGCGGCATGCGCGAGCCCGCCGCCCGGGAGACGGCGAGCTCGGTCATCGCCCTGCTGGAGGGCGCCTTCATGCTGGGGCGGGCCGCGCGCAGCACCGAACCGGTGCGGACCGCGGGCACGGCGGCCGCGGCGATCGTACGAGCGGCACTGGCCGCGGAGTGAGCCGGCGCGGTCGTCAGGTGCGCCGGTGCGCCCGGTAGAGGTCGCGGAGCAGGGCGATCTCGGCTCCGTGGTGCAGCACTTCCTGGTTGACCCACCACACGATGTCGAGGAAGGGCTCCTCCGCGTCGCTGCCGTACGGATAGGTGCAGTATCCGACCGTGTCCAGCGCCGCGTCGTCGACGCTCAGCAGTGCCTGGCGCCAGGCGGCGGCGCCGGTCTCGAAGGCCGCGACCGCGCCGGCGGCGTCCCCGCTGACCGGGTGGTTCTCCCGGGTCGCCGAGCGGCTGCCGACGGTGTGGTCGGCGCGCAGGGACAGCATCTCGGTGAGGTGGCTCAGCCGCCAGGCCAGGGTCGTGACGGGCGGTGGCCAGGGGTGCGGGTACGGCGCGGCGTCCCGCCCCCACGGGCCGCCGCCGGCCAGGAAGGCCGCCCGTGGTCCCGGCCCGTCGGCGCGTCGTCTGACCGACCAGCAGCCCGGCACCGGTTCCCAGAAGTACTCGTCGTCGGTCATGGGCTCGACCCTGGTCTTGCCGCCGTCGCCGCTGTCCATGACCGGCCCCGCCAGTCGGCGCAGCAGCCGCTCCCCCGCGAAGTCCAACTGGTCCAGCAGCGGAACCAGTCGGGGCGGTGTGGTCGTCATCGGACACTCCTCTCCGGACGGGCCGACCCCTGTTCGAACCGGTACGGCGCCCCGTGCGGGGCGGGCCTCTGCCGACCGGCCGGCCTGACACGGCCGCCCCGCGGCCCCTTCGGCGGCTAGCCGCGGGCCGCGTACCGGTCGGTTGCCGCGACCAGCGCCTCCGCCACGCCGGGCGCACCGGCGTTGTGGCCGGTGTCGTCCACGATCACCAACTCGCTGTCGGGCCAGGCCTGTTGGAGTCGCCACACGATGCCGAGGAGGTTGCCGAAGTCGAGGCTTCCCTGGACGAGGGTCCCGGGGATGCCCTTGAGCAGGTGGGCGTCGCGCAGCACCACTCCTTCCTCGTTGCCCTCGCCGAGGAAGTGGTCGTTGCCCCAGTAGTGCGTGACGGTGCGGGCGAAGCCCATGCGGAAGACGGGGTCCTCGTAACGGGCGACGGAGCGCGGCGGCGCCGGGATCGTGGCGGTCTCCCAGTCGGTCCAGGCCCGCGCGGCCCGTTCCCGCACCTCGGGGTCGGGTGATTCGAGCAGCCGGCTGTAGGCGGCGGCGAGGTTGCCGTCGCGCTCACCGGCGGGCACGTGGGAGCGGAACGCGGCGAAGGCGTCCGGGAAGATCCGGCCGAGTCCGTGGGTCAGCAACTCGACCTCGGCGTTCGACCCGGTGGCGACGCCGGTGAGCACCAGCTCGGAGACGACGCCCGGATGGGTCTGCGCGTAACGCAGCGCGAGCACCGACCCCCAGGACACCCCCCACACCAGCCACCGCTCGATGCCCAGGTGCCGGCGCAGCAGTTCCAGGTCGGCCATGACATGGGCCGTGGTGTTGACGCTCATGTCGGTGTCATGGCGGCTCGCGTGCGGTGTGGACCGGCCACAACCGCGCTGGTCGAGCAGGACGATCCGGTAGGCGGCCGGGTCGAACAGCCGCCGGGGGTAGGGGGTGCACCCGGATCCCGGTCCGCCGTGCAGGACGAGGGCGGGCTTGCCGTCGAGGTTGCCGCAGGTCTCCCAGTAGACGTGGTTGCCGTCGCCCACATCGAGCATGCCGTGCGCGTACGGTTCCATCTCCGGATAGAGGGCCATCCGGGCACCCTAGCGCCCTCCCGGGTGCCTGCGACGGCTGATCCACGACATCCGCGCTCCGATCAGCTCGAGCCGTCGTACTGCGTCTGTCGTAGGACGAGGTACTCCCCTGTCCGCGGTGTCCTTCGCCGCTCCGCCGCCGTTGGTCATGGGTGGCATCTGTCGCGGAAGCGCCCCGGAATTGTCCGTGATCGGTAACAACCGGATCCCGCGATCAACCCCGGCCGTCCTGACAGATGCACGGAACACAGGTGCACAACAGCACAGGGACACGGCACGGAACGGGGCGGGGCATGGCGCGGCACAATGGGCGGGGTTGGTACGGCCGGATGCTTGCGGCGGCGGTCGGGGTCACCGCGGTGGCGGCCGCCACGTCGGTGTGGAGCGCGCAGGCGGGCCAGCCGGGCGGCGGTTCGGCCGGGGCGGCTGCCCCGGCCCGGCACGCCGCGCCGCGGACGGCGACCGTGTCCGCCGACATCGCCCATGCCTCGGAGGCGGGCGAGCACGCGGTCAACATCACCATCGACGACGGCCCGGACCCGGTCTGGACCCCGCAGGTGCTCCAAGTGCTGCGCGAGAACGGCGTGAAGGCGACGTTCTGCATGATCGGCCCGCAGGCCCAGGCGCACCCGGAGCTGGTCCGGCAGGTGGTGGCGGCCGGGCACCGGCTGTGCGACCACACGGTGTCGCACGACACGACGATGGACAAGAAGTCCGAGGCCTACCAGTCGCAGCAGATCCTGGAGGCCCAGCAGCAGATCACCCAGGCGTCCGGCGGGGTACGGCCGATGTACTACCGGGCTCCGGGCGGCGCCTTCACCCCGTACAGCCGGCATCTGGCGGCCTCGCACGGCATGCGTCCGCTCGGCTGGAACGTGGACTCCAAGGACTTCGAGCGGCCGGGCACGGGCACCATCGTCGCCACCGTCCAGCGGGAGTTGACGAACGGGCCGACGATCCTGTTCCACGACGCGGGCGGCGACCGCTCGCAGACCGTGGCCGCGCTGCGCACCCTGCTGCCGTGGCTCAAGCAGCAGGGCTACTCCTTCGGTTTCCCGGTGCGCTGAACGGACTCTCCGGGAAGGCGATCAGGCCGCGAGCGACATCGGAGTCGGTGAACGTGACCGGCCGGTGGTGACGTGCCCCCGGTCGTGGCCGTACGGCCGTGTCCGGCCAACCGCCGGTGAACCCCGGGGGAAATCTTGGTCATCGAAGTACTGGGACGACTGTTCGGATCCGGAGGGGTGCCTACCATGAGGCCGCTGCGTACTACGTCGTCCCGGAAAGGCTCGCCATGCCGTTGCCTCGCCTCGGCACGCGGTCCGCTCGTCTCCGGACGGCGCCCGCCGTGTTCGTCGCCCTCGCCGCGGTCCTCGCGGGCACGCTGGTGGCGTACTCGCTCGGCGGCCGGCCCCACGGCGGGACCACCGGCGCCCCGTCGGGACACGTCGTCATCGACGTGTCGGAGAGCCACTGCGGCCGCGGCTGGACCCGGCCCGAGGCCGGGGTGCGCACCTTCGACCTGCACAACTCCTCCGACGGCGCCACCGAGGTCTACCTGGAGGACCCGGCCAGCCGGCTGGTGTACGGCGAGGTGGAGGGCATCGGGCCCGGCACGACACGGCAGTTGACGGTCCGGCTGGGCCAGGGGACGTACGCCTTCAAGTGCGTGCCCGACGACGCCGACGCCGTCACTGGCCCCACCGTGCACATCACCGGCGGACAGCGCGGCCCGGGCGCCGCGCCGGTCTCGGAGCACGACTTGATCCCGCCCGCCCTCGCCTACCAGAAGTGGGTCGGCACCGGGCTGGGCGAGGTCGTCCGGCTGACGACGAAGCTCAAGGACGCGATCGACCGGGGCGACCTCGCCGCCGCCCGGTCGGCCTGGCTGCCGGCGCATCTGGAGTACGAGCGGCTGGGCGCTGCGTACGACGCCTTCGGGGACGCCGACGCGGCGGTCAACGGCACCGACGCCGGCCTGCCGGGCGGGGCGCACGACAAGGGCTTCGCCGGGTTCCACCGTGTCGAGTACGGGCTGTGGCACGGTGAGTCGGCCGACGGGCTGCGCGCCCCGGCGGCGGCGCTGGTGAAGGCGGTGACCGGGCTGCGGGACAACTGGGCGCAGACCCGTATGGAGCCCGCCCAGCTGGGGCTGCGCGCGCACGAGATCCTGGAGAACACCGTGCAGTTCGAGCTGACCGGCCGCACCGACTACGGCAGCGGCAGCAACCTCGCCACGGCCCGCGCCAACCTCGACGGCACCCGCGAGGTGCTGTCCCGGCTGAGGCCCCTGCTGACCACCCGGTACGCCGGACTTCCAGAACTCCAGGAGGAGTTGGGCCGCGCCCAGCACACCCTCGACGGGTTCCGTCACGGCGGATCCTGGACCCCGCTGGACCGTCTCACCCGCACCCAGCGCGAGGATGTGAACGCGGTGCTCGGCGACCTGGTCGAGCGCCTGGCGTCGGTGGCCACCCTGTGCGACCCGCGGAGGACCGTGTGAGCGACCCTGCAGTCACCGCCGAACGACCCGACGGCCTGGGCCGGCGCCGCTTCCTGCGCGGTGCCGCGCTGGCCGGTGCCGGGCTCGCCACCGGTGCCGCCGCCCCGGCGCAGGCACCGGCAGCCGCGACCGCGTCCGTCGCCCCCTTCCACGGCGTCCACCAGGCCTCGGCCATCGCGACGCCGCGCCGCTGTTGCGTGTTCGCCTCCCTCGACGTGACCGCCGAGAACCGGGCCCAACTCACCGACCTGCTGCGCACGCTCACCGAGCGGGCCCGCTTCCTCACCTCGGGCGGTACGCCGTCCCCGGTGGGCATCACCGCCCCGCCCGCCGACTCGGGCGTCCTCGGCGACCAACTGCCCTCCGGTCAACTGGCCGTCACCGTCGGCGTCGGCGCCTCGCTCTTCGACGACCGGTTCGGGCTGGCCGCGCTCCGGCCCCGGCACCTGACCGCCATGCCCGCCTTCCCCGACGACGACCTCCAGCCCGACTGGTGCCACGGCGACCTCAGCCTCCAACTGCACGCCGACGAACCGGACACCGCCCTGCACGCGCTGCGCGACATCGCCCGGCACACCCGGGGCGCCGCGCAGGTCCGCTGGCGCCTGGACGGCTTCTCCAGCCCGCCCCGGCCCTCCGGCACCCCGCGCAACCTGATGGGGTTCAGGGACGGCACCGCGAACCCGGACGCCACCAGTACCCGCGAGATGGACCGCCTGGTGTGGGTGGGCAAGGGCATGGGCGAGCCGGACTGGGCGGTCGGCGGCAGCTACCAGGTCGTACGGCTGATCCGGATGCTGGTGGAGTTCTGGGACCGGGTCTCGCTCAGCGAGCAGGAGCGGATGTTCGGCCGCGCACGCTCCTCCGGCGCGCCCCTGGACGGCGACGACGAGCACGACACGCCGAAGTACGCCGACGATCCGAAGGGTGACGTCATCCCGCTGGACGCACACATACGGCTCGCCAACCCGCGCACCCCGGCCACCGCCGACCAGCGTCTGCTGCGCCGCGCGTACAACTACGACCGGGGCATGGACGCCAACGGCAACCTAGACATGGGCCTGCTGTTCTCCTGCTACCAGCAGGACCTGAAGCGGCAGTTCGAGACGGTGCAGCACCGGCTGGCGGGCGAACCGCTCACCGACTACATCAGCCCGTTCGGCGGCGGCTACTTCTTCGCGCTGCCCGGCGTACGGGACGCCCAGGACTGGTACGGACGCGCCCTGTTCGGCTGAACCTGTCCGGACAACTCGGCCCGCCGGATGGGTCAATACACAGTCAAGTTTTGCCCTAGCATCCCTGACTCGGTGTTCACTCGCACGCCATCATGGCTCCGCCGACGCGCCCCGCAACGGGCGCAGCATCCGTGCTCGTACGACGCACAGACGTTCTGTCCGGAGGGGTTAACAACCATGGCAAGCAGAGGAAGACGAGCCGCGATGCGGAGCCTGGGGGCGCTCGCGGGGGCCGCGGCGCTCACCGTGCTCGGCAGCAACGCGCCCGGCTGGGCGGCGACGCCCGCCGCGGCGCAGGGCGGGCACTCCTCGACCGCGACGCCGATCAAGCACGTCGTCGTGCTCTTCGACGAGAACATCTCCTTCGACCACTACTTCGCCACGTACCCGAAGGCCGCCAACACCGACGGCACGAAGTTCACCGCGTCGAAGAACACCCCGAAGGACATCGACACCCTCGCGCACGCCGGGCTGCTGACGAAGAACCCGAACCAGTACGCGCCGAAGCGGCTGTCCCCGTCCCAGGCGATGACCTGCGACCAGAACCACAACTACGGCGCCGAGCAGTACGCCGCGAACGGCGGCAAGGCCGACCAGTACGTGCAGAACACCGAGGTCGACAAGTGCAGCGGCGGCCTGTTCGGCGAGCCCGGCCTGGTCATGGACTACTACGACGGCAACACCGTCACCGCGCTGTGGAACTACGCCCAGCACTACTCCCTGTCCGACCGCAGCTTCAGCTCCGTCTACGGCCCCTCCACACCGGGCGCGCTGAACCTGATCTCCGGTCAGACGCACGGCGTGATCTCCATGGACCCGTCCAGCGGTACGGAGAACCCGAAGCAGACGTCGACGCCCGACGCCTACACGGTGAAGTCCCCCGACGCCAAGGGCGTGGGCACGGTCATCAACGACCCCGACCCGGCCTACGACGACTGCTCCGACAAGGACCACACCAGCACCAACGCGCTGGCCTCGATGCAGGGCAAGAACGTCGGTGACCTGCTCAACGCCAAGAAGGTGAGCTGGGGCTGGTTCCAGGGCGGCTTCCGTCCGTCGACCGCGTGGAACGGCACGTCCGGCTCGTACGCCAAGTGCGACACCACCCACACCAACCTGGGCGGCGCCGCCGTGGCGGACTACAGCCCGCACCACAACCCGTTCTCGTACTACAAGTCGACGGCGAACCCGCACCACCTCGCGCCGAAGAGCGTCTCCGAGATCGGCCACAACGGTCAGGCCAACCACAACTACGACCTGACCGACTTCTCCGCCGCGCTGAAGGCGGGCAAGCTGCCGGCCGTCAGCTTCGTCAAGGCCGGTGAGTACCAGGACGGCCACGCCGGCTACTCCGACCCGACCGACGAGCAGCACTTCCTGGTGAACCAGATCAACGCGATCCAGAGCTCGCCGCAGTGGAAGTCCACCGCGATCGTGGTCGCCTACGACGACTCCGACGGCTGGTACGACCACGCCTACGTCGCCCCGCGCAACGGCTCCACGGACACCTCGCTCGGCTCCAACGGCAAGGCCACCGACAGCCCGGCCTGCCAGGAGGGCCCGAAGGCGTCCGGCGGTTACGCCGACCGCTGTGGCCCCGGCACCCGCCAGCCGCTGCTCGTCATCTCCCCGTACAGCAAGGTCAACAAGGTCGACCACACCCTGACGAACCAGGCGTCCATCACCCGGTTCATCGAGGACAACTGGCGCACCGGCCGCGTCGGCGACCACTCCTTCGACGCCACGGCCGGCTCCCTCGCGGGCATGTTCGACTTCCGGCACCCGAACAACAAGCAGGTGCTGCTGAACTCCGACGGTTCGGTCGAGCACGTCGGCCCGATCGAGCACGTCGCTCCGGTGTCCACCAGCATCACCCCGGGCCCGGCGATGCAGAACACGGCCGCGACGACCGACGCCTCCGGCTTCCCGACCCTCCCGGTCGGACTCGGCGTGGGCGCCCTGCTGGCCGCGGGTGCGACCGGCACCTACCTGACGCTGCGCCGCAGGCAGCAGGCCTGATCCCGCAGTCCCGCACACAGCGACGCGCCCCCGGTCGGTGACCGGGGGCGCGTTCGCGTCCGATGCCGCCGTGCGGCGCGTCACCTGCCGAAACGGGTGGCCGGCTCCCCGGCCGTGATGTTGAGATGGCACGGTGCTACGAGAGTTTTCGATCGCCGTGGACCGGAGCAACCACCAGTACGCGCCGACTCCCTGGGAGCAGGAGCCGTGGCGGGCCTCGGCCCTCGACTGGGTGGCGGAGCAGCTCGCCGCGCACGGCCTGCGGGCAAGCGGTGAGTTGCGTGTGCGGCTGCGGCCGTGGTCCGTGCTGGTGCGGGTGCCCGTCGAGGGGCGGGAGGCCGTCTGGTTCAAGGCGAATCCGCCGGCCAGCGCCTTCGAGGGCCCGTTGACCGCCGCACTGGCCCGCTGGGTGCCGGAGCATGTGCTCCGGCCGCTGGCCGTCGACGCCGAGCGTGCCTGGGTGCTGCTGCCCGACGGAGGAGAGCTGTTCCGCGATGTGCTCGCCCGGGAGCCGGTCGAGCCGCGGACCTGGGAAGAACTGCTGCGCCATTACGCGTGCCTGCAGCGGACCCTCACTCCGCACGCGCGCGAGATCGAGCAGCTCGGGGTGCCCGCCACACGGACCCTCGACCTGCCCGAGGCGTTCGACGAACTGCTCGCGCGGAGCACCGCGCTGTCCCCGGAGGCACTTGAGCGGCTGGAGCGGCTGCGCCCCCGCCTCACCGACTGGTGCGCCGAACTCGCCTCCCTCGGCGTCGAGGACACCCTCGACCACGCGGATCTGCACGACGGCCAGCTGTTCCGTCCGGCGCCGGGCCGGTTCACCTTCTTCGACTGGGGCGACGCGGTCGTCTCGCACCCGTTCTGCAGCCTGCGGGTCCCCGCCGAGAAGGCGTGCGCACGGTACGGGCCGCAGGTCCTGGACCGGCTCCTCGACGCCTACCTGGAACCCTGGACGGGCGCCGGCCGCACGCCCGCGGACCTGCGCCGTGCCGCCCGTCTCGCCTGGCGCCTGAGCGTCCTGGGCCGCGCCGCGTCCTGGGGCCGCACGTTCCCCGACCCGTCGGGCACCAGCCCCGGTGCCGAGCAGAGCTCCAAGTCGCTGCTGGGGATCTTCGACGATCCACCGTTCTCATAGCTCGTCGGTGGGCCCGGGCGGGAGAGCGCGAGGGCTCCCGTTCCGGGACCTGCGTACCGAACCGGTCCGCGTCGTCGACGAGCGCGCGGTCAGCGGACCCACGGACCGGGAAGCTCTGCGCGAATCGCCTCGAGATCGGCAGTCGTACGCCCACGCGCGTGGATCCAGGACCGGTCCTCGATGCCGTCCCGGCGCACCAGCCGTCCGGGCGCCGCGTACCAGCGCACCGGCGAGTCGTCCGCGCTCGCCCACATGGGATGGTCGGGCAGGTCCACCCGTGCATGGCGGGCGTGGAGGCACGGCAGCAGCGCGTCCGGGAGCTCGCAGGCGTCGTAGAGGCTGTCCGCCCCGAAGAGCGACTCGCTCAGCACGAGTTCCACCCAAGCCAGGGACATCCGATCGAGGAACGGTATCCATCCCTCCCGCGATTCCACCACCACCGGCGGATCCGGCTGCTCGATCTCGTCCAGGGGAATCCCCCAGTACGCGCAGTCCTGGTTCTCCCGCCGGAAGACCAGAACACCGGTCAGGGCGTCATCGACGTAGAGCCCCGACGGCGGCACCAGGGGATCCTGCCGCCGGGTCAGGTCGTCCCGCCGGCCGAACAGCGCGAAACCCTCACGCAAGGCAGCCGGAAGCTCGAAGCCCAGATCAGCCTCCGCAGCCGCCAACTCGTCCTCGGCACAACCGTCTTCCCCTCGCAGCCGACACCCCATCCATGCGTCGGCGAACCAGCGCACGAAGTCCCAGGCCTGGGAGCGGGTTCGCAGCCCGCGTCGCAGCATCACCGACACGTCAGGACCGTCAGGCATGCCCAGGACGCTATCGCCTCCCTCGGCGGGCCGACAGCGCGAGGTCGACGCCCGTGCCCGCTCGCGCTCGCCGGCCCCGTGCCGCGCGACACTGGGCCGTATGACCCGCACTCGTGCGCCCGCCGCTCCCCCGCCCGGCCGCCGTGCCGTGCTGACGGCCCTCGCCGGTGCCGCGCTCGGCGCTGCGGGCTGTTCCGGCCGTAGGGCCCCGGCCGAACACCCGTCCCATACTCCCGCTGCCACACACCCGTCCCAGCGGTCCTCGACCGGCACCGGATCGCCGTCGCCCTCCCCCGCCCTGCCGGGCACCACCCCTTGGCGGCCCACGTCCGCCGAAGTCCAACCGGCCGCGAAACTGCGCGCCGTGCAGCTGGTGGAGGCGATCGGCGCCTGGGCCGACGGGCACGGGGGCGCGGCGGCGGCACGGGCCAGGGTCGCGGCGCTCGGGCTGCCGACGGCACTGGCCGGCCAGGCCGGGCCGCTGCTGCCGACGGCCGACCAGGCGGCGCTGCAGGTGGTGGACGCCCAGTACGGCGGGATCCTGTCCCGGTCGGCCAGCGTGCTGGTGGTGTGCCGGCAGTGGACCCGGCGCGCCGGCACGGTGAGCGCCGACGGGACGACGGTCGACGTGCGCCTCTCCCGGTCGGGGTCCGGCTGGACGGTCGACGCCCTGCATCCGGCGCACCCGGGACCGGCCGCCCGGTCGCCTGCGCCGGACATCCGGAGCGTGCTGTCCGACGACCGGATCGTGCTGCCGCCCGCCGCCGTGGCCGACCTGCGCAGTGGTCAGGTGCACACCAGCGTGGCGCAGGCGATGCTCGCGCTGGCGCGGACGTACCGGCTGGAGGTGAGCGTCGTCCGCTCCGGGCATCCGCTGAACGTGTTCGGCACTGACCGGCCCAGCGACCATCCGCGGGGCCGGGCCTTCGACGTGTGGCGGATCGACGGCCACGCGGTCGTCGACCCGGCGACCCCCCGGAGCCTGATCGAGCGGTTCATGCGGGACGCGGCGGCCGCCGGGTCGTACAACGTGGGCGGTCCGGTACTGCTGTCGGGCGGCAGTGCCGGTGAGTTCTTCAGCGACGCCACCCATCACGACCATGTGCACATCGGCTTCCGCACCTGACCGCACCCCATGGCCTCACCCGTTCGGCCGTATCGCCGCAGGCCCGGCCGGACGCGCTCGCGCGGCCTGCCGACCGGTGTTCCCGCGGCTCTCGCGGGTTGCGCAGGCCGCGCGGGCGCCGGAACGCTGGAGCCGACACACATCCGGGAGGTGCAGTGGCTCCGGCACACGAGACCACGCCGTCGGACGGCCTCGGCCGCCGGCGATTCCTCGTCCTGTCCGCGGGGCTGGGCCTGGGCACGGCCGCCGCATGCACGGCGGCACCGCCGCATCCGCACTCCACTGCCCCTCCGGCCGGGCGGCTGCGGCCCGAGGCGGAGCGGGACGCCCCGGGCACCGCCGACTGGCGTCTGGCCTCCACCGGACCAGCGGACGCGGTGGCCGGCTACACGGACCGGGTGAGTGTGACCCCGGGCGAGCAGTTCGGACTGCATGTGTCCACCACCGCCGCCGCGTTCCGGGTCTCGGCGTTCCGGGTCGGCTGGTACGGCGGCAAGCAGGCCCGCAGGATTTGGGCGTCCGGGCGCATACCCGGCCGCGCCCAGCCGGCGCCGCGCATGCTGTCCGCCACCCGCACGGTGCTCGCCGACTGGCCGGTGACGCTGCCGGTGGACACCTCGGGCTGGCCGGAGGGCGCCTATCTGCTGCGGCTGGAGGCGGACACCGGCCACCAGCGGTACGTTCCGCTGATCGTCCGCTCCACCGACGGCACGGGCCGTACGGTCCTGCTGCACGCCCCCGCCACCTGGCAGGCGTACAACCGCTGGGGCGGCAGCAGCCTCTACAACGGCGCGTCCGGGGCCTATGCCACCCGCTCGCTCGCGGTGAGCTTCGACCGCCCCTACGACGGTGAGGGCGCCGAGAAGTTCCAGGTGTACGAGTGGGCACTGGTGGTGCTGGCCGAGCGGCTCGGCATCCCGCTCGCCTACACCACCGGCATGGACGTGCACCGGGATCCCGCGGTGCTGCGCGGCGCGCACGCCGTCGTCTGCCTGGGCCACGACGAGTACTGGACGCCGGAGCAGCGGGCTCATGTGACCGCCGCCCGGGACGCCGGTACGAACCTCGCCTTCCTCGGCGCGAACACCTGCTTCCGCCGGGTCCGGCTGGAGGCCGGGGAGGGCGCGGACAACCGTACGGTGGTCTGCTACAAGACCGCGTACCGCGCCGACCCCTGCTACGGCTCACAGCCGGCCCTGGTGACCACCGACTACCGCCTCCCGCCGGCCGCGGATCCGGAGTCCTCCCTGACCGGCGTGCTCTACGAGGGCTATCCGGTCGACGCCCCCTACGTCGTCCGGGCCGCCGACCACTGGCTGTACGAGGGCACCGGAGCACGCCCCGGCGACGCCTTCGCCCATCTCGTCGGTGTGGAGTACGACCGGATCACCCCCGGCGCTCCCACCCCGGAGCCGCTGGAGATCATCGCGCACTCCCCGCTGGTCTGCGGCGGGCGGGCCAGCCACAGCGACTCGGCGTACTACACGGCCTCCAGCGGCGCCGGTGTGTTCGCGAGCGGCACCATGCGCTGGGTGGAGGGCCTGGTCGCCGGGACCGGCATGCTGGGGCGCGACCACGGCATGGATGCCCGCACCCGCGCCTTCGTGACCCGCACCACGGAGAACCTCCTGCGCACCTTCGCGAAGGGCCCCGCGGCCCGGCACGCCCCGCCGCCGCGCGCCAACGTCCGCTCGGTGTACGGGGCCTGACGTCGGTCAGTCCGTCGCGGTGTGCCGTCCGCCCGACCGCAGATGGTCCCTGCGTGCGTTGTTGTAGATCCGCAGGAGATGCTTGGCGACGGCACAGGCCGCGCCGTCGGCATGGCACTGACGACAGGTCCGCACGTGCTGCTCATAGGTGAGGCGCGCGTTTTCCAACGCGTCGTTGAGAGAAGACATGGACATCTCCGGGCAGGGCGCGTCCAGGGACCGCACCAAGTTGACTGACTGGTAACCCGGAACAAAGCTGATCATGTTACTGGCGGTACTGGGAAACCCGTACAGACGGTCACCGCTGAGGCCGGTCCGAGGGGCCCGCGGCTCGCCGGTCAGCGGCCGGCGTCCTTCAGGAGTGCGCGCGCATGGTTCATGAAGGCGGCCAGCCCCACCTCGAAGGCGCGGTCGGCCCGGCCCTCGCCCACGGCGGCGAGCGCCTGCGCGAGATGCGGGGTTGCTATGCGGTCCGTCAGCTCCCACATCGTCTCCGGTGCGGCGAGATCGAGGGCGGAGCCGAGCACCAGGTTCTCCAGGGCGATGATCAGCGGCATGATCTCGGCCCGGTCGAAGCCGGCGTCGAGCAGAAGGCTCACCGCACGCTCGTACTGCTCCAGCACCCGCGGTGCGCGCACCGGCGAGGTCATGAGCAGGGGGATCGTCCGGGGGTGCGCGGCGAACGCGGCGCGGTAGGAGCGGGCCCAGGCCTGGACGGCCGTGTCCCAGGGGGTCAGTTCGAGGGTGCCCGGGTCGATCGCCTCGCAGACGCGCTCCCGCAGCAGTTCCACTATGCCGTCGCGGCCGTCCACATGGTGGTACACCGAACCGGTCTGCGCACCGAGCCGCCGGGCGACCTGCGGGACGCTGAAGTCGCCGGTCTCGTCGACCAGTTGCAGCGCGGTGCTGGTGATGCGCTCGCGGTCGAGGAGCGGTGTGCGCGGCCGTCCCATGGTCAGCGTTCTCCCTGAGGTCTTCCCGGATGCTCAACGGCAGGTTACATTGCGGAAACCGAAAGCCTTTAGGTTTACGGCTCCGGGCGCCCGCCATCCCTCCCGTGCGCCCGGAGACGCGGCACGGTCCGCCCACCCCCGGCCCGACCTGCCGACGCCCGCGAACCCGGCTGCCCCACCACCGGGACCCCCCTCCCCTCCGCCGCCAGAAGGGCTCCCCCGTATGTCCGTGTCCCCCGCCGAGCCACCGGAGCAGCGAGCGCCGTCCGGCGCGGCCACCCTCCGGTCCGGCTCCCTCGGCACCGCCGACATCGCCTTCTTCGTCGTCTCCGCCGCCGCTCCCCTGACCGTCATGGCCGGGGTCGCACCGCTCGCGATCCTGCTGGGCGGCATCGGCGCGCCCGTCGGCTATCTGCTGGCCGGCCTGACCCTCGCCGTCTTCGCCGTCGGCTTCACCACCATGAGCCGCCATGTGACCAGCGGCGGCGCGTTCTACGCCTACATCACCCGCGGTCTCGGACGCCCGGTCGGCATCGGCGCCGCCCTGCTGGCGCTGATCGGCTACAACGGCATGGAGATCGGCGTCTACGGCCTGATCGCCACCACCACCCAGGACACCTTGCACACCCTGTTCGGCGTCGACGTGCCCTGGCTGCCCGTCTCCCTGGCCGGCCTGCTGCTGATCGGCTACGGCGGCTTCCGCTCGATCGACTTCGGCGCGAAGGTCCTCGGCGTCCTGCTCGTCTGCGAGACCGGCATACTCGTGCTGCTCGCCGGCGGGGTGCTGGTGAAGGGCGGCGCCCACGGGCTGTCCGCGGCCTCCCTGGCTCCGGCCCATGTGCTCGTGCCCGGCATGGCGGCCGTCCTCGCCTTCGCCTTCGCCGCGTTCACCGGATTCGAGTCGACCGTCATCTACCGCCGCGAGGCCCGCGACCCCGGGCGCACGGTCCCGCGCGCCACGTATCTGGCCGTCGGATTCCTCGGTCTGTTCTACGCGTTCGTCGTCTGGATCGCCGTCCAGGCCTTCGGCGACGACCAGGTGGTACGTGCGGCCGCCAAGGATCCTGCGGGCCTGTTCTTCACCGCGATCGGCACCTATGTGGGCGGCTGGGCCGCCGACCTGATGCACATCTTCATCGTCACCAGCGTCATCGCCTCCCTCCTCGCCTTCCACAACGCCATCAACCGCTATGTCCTCGCTCTCGCCGAGGAGGGCGTGCTGCCCCGCCGGCTCGGCCGGATCCACCCGCGCCACCGGTCCCCTTATGTCGCCGGCATCGCCCAGACCGTCCTCGGCGCCGTCGTCGTCCTCGCGTTCTGGGCCGCGCACGCCGACCCGTACCAGCAGCTTCTGCTGTGGGTGAACACCCCGGGCATGATCGGCCTGTTGCTGCTGCAGCTGCTCGCCGCCATCGCCGTGCCGTGCTACTTCCGGCGGGTACGTCACAGCGAGGGGGCGGTGCGCACGGTGGTGGCTCCGGTGCTCGCCACCGTCCTGCTGACGACCGCGATCGCGCTGGTCGTGTCCCACATCGACCTGTTCACCGGCGCGTCCCCGACCGTGAACCTCCTGCTCGTCGTCGTGGCACCGAGCGTCTTCGCGCTCGGTCTGCCGCTGGCCTGGTGGCTGCGCCGCTCCCGCCCGGAGGTGTACGCCCGGTTCGCCACGGAGCCCGGTGCGAGCACCGGAACCGACGAGCACGCCGTTCCCGGCGAGGACACCGCGCCGGCCGCCGTCACCGCGCCTGCCGAGTGACCCGAACGCCCTCTTCCCCCACAGGAGTTGCCCCCATGCCCGCTGCCGACCTCATCCTCGCCGGCGCCCAGGTCCGCACCCTCGACGCCGCCCGCCCCACCACCTCCGCCGTCGCCGTGCACGACGGCGTGATCGTCGCGGTCGGCGGGGCGGACGACGTACGGGACTGGCGCGGTCCCGGCACCGAGGTCGTCGACCTGCGCGGCGCGCACCTCGTGCCCGGCCTGGTCGACTCGCACAGCCATCCGGTGTGGGGGCTGGACATGGCGACGGGCACGGACCTGTCGGGCGTGACCGACCTGGCCGGGCTGCGCGCGGCGCTCGCCGAGGCCGAGCGGATCGACGGCTGGGTCATCGGCTACGGCCTGGACCACAACGCGTTCGAGGGCCGCCCCGTCCACCACGACCTGGTGGCGGAGGTGCTCGGCGGCACACCGGCCTTCCTGCGCCTGTACGACGGGCACTCCGCCCTGGCCAACGCCGCCGCCCTCGCGGCCGCCGGGGTGACCGGCCCGCGTGCCTTCGCCCAGCACGCGGAGGTGGTCTGCGACGCCTCGGGCCGCCCCACCGGCCATCTGGTCGAGCACGCCGCGATGGACCTGGTGGCGGACGTCGTGCCCCGGCCGTCGTACGCCGAACGGCGGGCCCGGTTGCTGGAGTTGCTGGCCGGGATGGCCGCGACGGGGCTCACCGGGGCCCATGTGATGGACGGCGGCGACCTCGATCTGGTGCAGGCGGTGGCCGAGGAGACGGTCCTGCCCATGCGGCTGCGGTTCGCGCCGTGGTGCATGCCGGGTGCCGACGACGACGCGCTGCGGGAGCTGATCGAGCTGCAGGGCAGGGGCGGGCGGCACTGGCTGGTCGGCGGGGTCAAGTTCTTCATGGACGGCACCGTGGAGGGTGGCACGGCCTGGCTGGAGCACCCCGACTGCCACGGTCAGGGCACCGCCGCGTTCTGGCCGGACCCTCACGCCTACGCCGAGGCCGTCCGCACCCTGCACACGGCCGGCGTCCGCACCGCCACCCACGCCATCGGGGACGCGGCCGTACGGCATGTCCTGGACACCGTCGCCTCCCTCGGGCCGGGCGGGCGCGGCGCCCACCGGATCGAGCACATCGAGACCGCTCCGGACGAACTCCTGCCTCGCTTCGCCGAGCTGGGGGTCGCGGCCTCCCTGCAGCCGCCGCACACCGGGTACACGCGCGACGACGGCAGCGACGAGTGGTCCCGCCGGCTGGGCGACGAGCGGGCCGCCCGGGCCTGGCGGCTGCGCGATCTGCGGGAGGCGGGCGCCACGCTCGCCCTCGGCTCGGACTGGCCCATCGCGCACTACGACGTCCGGGCCGTGCTGGCGACGGCCCGCCGGCCGAAGGGCGCCGCGGCCCGCCGGCCGGGCCTGACGCCGTTGCAGGCGCTGGAGGGCTGCACCAGCCACGCGGCGGCCGCCGCCGGCGAGTCCGAGGTGGCAGGCCGGGTCGCGCCCGGCTGCCGGGCCGACCTCACCGCGCTGGCCGTCGACCCCGTACACGCACCCGGCGACGAACTCGCCGAGTCCCCGGTGGTGGTGACGGTCACCGGCGGACACGTGGTGCACCGGGGCTCCTGACACCGGGGCGCATGACGGGGCCCGTCAGCGGCGGGTCAGCGCGCGGTCAGCGGCTCCTGCCACTGTTCTTCCTGTGACCGGCACGGGACACCGGATCCGGTCACAGGGAGAGGTGCCCGGAGTGGTTGATCGGGGACCAGCGAGCTCGGCTCACGGTCGGGCCCCTCAGGGGCCCACGCAGGTTCGAATCCTGCCCTCTCCGCTCGACTGCTCGACGCCGCGGACCCGGAGGCTATGATCGTCACAGCATCGCGTGCCGGTCACCGGCTGGGTGAGGCATGGAGGTGCCGGGACATGCCCCGGAGGCATTCCTTGTCGGTCGAGTTCAACCACACCATCGTTCACGCCCGGGACAACCGGGAGTCCGCCGAGTTCTTCACCGGTCTGCTCGGTCTGGAGATCACCGCGGAATGGGGCCCGTTCATCGCGGTCGCCCTGGCAAACGGAGTCACCCTCGACTTCGCCACCATCCCCGAGCAGCACATCACGCCCCAGCACTACGCCTTCCTGGTGTCCGAGGAGGAGTTCGACGCCGCGTATGCGCGGATCGTCGAGCGCGGCATCGAGCATTACGCCGACCCGCACCAGAAGCAGCCTGGCACGATCAACCACAACGACGGCGGCCGCGGCGTGTACTTCATGGATCCGGTCGGCCACGCCATGGAACTGATCACCGTCCCCTACGGCGGCCGGCCTTCCTGACCGGCGCGCTTCACCTGCCGAATCCCTCCTTCTTGACGAGGTCGAGGAAGCGCGGCGTGCCCTCGGTGGTGCGCACGTCGAGAAGGGCGCGCGCATGCCCCTCGGTGACGGCCTCGCGCACGAGCGCGTGCGCGAGGTCGGCCCGTGAGGTGAACCGCCCGGGCAGCCGGCCGGGGGCCACCCGGTAGTCGCTGACCTCGCTCGTGTCGAAGAGGCCGGCGGGCCGGAGCACCGTCCAGTCGTGACCGCTCGCGCGCACGATCTCCTCCATGCGGCGCATGTCGTCGTAGACCGTGCGCCCGACGACCCGCACGAAGAACGGTTCGAGCACCTTCCGGAAGAAGACGCCCTCGCCGGGTGCCGGCACGTCGAACAGGACGGTGGAGCTGACGCACACCAGGCGCCGGACACCGTGCCGGGTCATGGCCCGGCTGATGTGGGTGAGGCCCGTCGAGTACACGGCGACCGGTGCCCGGCCGTAGGGGACGCCGAGCGTGGAGATCACCGCGTCGTGGCCTGCGACGACACGGTCGACCGCCGCCCCGTCCAGGACGTCGGCCTCCGCGACCGTGAGGCGGGGGTGGTCGAGCGGGAAGGCGTCGGGGTGGCGGGTCACGGCGGTGACGGTGTGTCCGGCGGCGGTCGCCTGCTCGGTGACCTGCCGGCCGGTCGGCCCGTTCGCGCCGAAGACGACGAGTCGCATGGGCTGCTCCTTCGCTGCGTGGTGCTGCTGCCGTGGACCGAGAGGGCCGCGAAGGCGGCGAGTGTGACAGCGCGGGCGCAGGATGAGAGCTACGGCACACACCCGCCCCCCGATGTCACACTCCGGGGGCCCCGGCCCTCTGGGTGGGCAGACGTCGTGAGGAGATGCCATGGCCGACAACCGGACGCCCGCGGGGACGGACACCGCCACCCAGGCGTTCCTCGACCACCGCGAGCTGCTGTTCGCGGTGGCGTACAACATGCTGGGCTCCGTCACCGACGCCGAGGACGTGCTGCAGGAGACCTGGCTGTCCTGGGCGGGGCGTTCGGGTGCCGGGGACGCGGGGCAGGCTGCGGAGATCGAGCATCCGCGGGCCTATCTGGTGCGGATCGCCGTGCGGCACGCACTCGCGCGGCGGGCGCGCATCGCCCGGCGGCGCGAGACCTACGTCGGGCCATGGTTGCCGGAACCCCTCCTCACGGACATCCCTGCCGGTCAGGAGGCCGGCGAGGACGCGGCCGAGGGCGCGGTGCGCGCCGAGTCGGTGTCCCTGGCGATGCTGGTCGTGCTGGAGACCCTGACGCCGCTGGAGCGGGCGGTGTTCGTCCTGCACGAGGTGTTCGGCTACGCGCACACCGAGATCGCGGACATCCTCGGCCGCAGCCCCGCGGCCGTACGGCAGCTCGCGCACCGCGCCCGGTCCCATGTGCGCGCCCGGCGCCCCCGCTATCAGACCCATCCCCGGGTCCGGCGGCAGGCGACGGAACGGTTCGTGGCCGCCGCGCTCGGCGGGGATCTCGGGGCGCTGCTGGAGATCCTGGCGCCTCAGGCCACGCTGTGGACGGACGGCGGCGGCAAGGCGCAGGCGGCACCACGGCCGATCCGCGGCCGGGACAAGGTGGCACGGGCGCTGACCGGCTACGCCGCGCGTGCGGCGGCGGGGCTGGAGTTCCAGCACCGGGACGTCAACGGCGACGCGGCCGTGGTGGTGTTCGAGGACGGCGCCCCGCACGCGGTGATGGTCATGGACCTCGACCCGGACGGCGCGCAGGTCCGCGAGGTGTACCTGGTCACGAACCCGGACAAGCTGTCGGCGCTGGAGCCGGGCGAGCCGCGTCCGAAGGTCTAGCGGCGCGTGCGGACGGGTCGCCGCCGGAAGCGGCGTCCCGCCGGGAGACCGTCGTGCACCGGGTCGGCTACGGCGTCACGACCGAGCCGCCGCAGGTCACCACGAGGTGCCCGTCCGAGGCGAAGGACCAGCCGAGGGCCCCGGAGTAGGGGGAGCAGCGGGAGCCGTTCGTACCGGTCCAGAACTGCTTGGAGCTGTCGGAGCTGCCGACGGTCTTGTCGTTGGGGCCGCTGACGGCGAAGCGGCACGAGGTGTTGCTGCGGAACACCGAAGTGCCCGCGTCGAAGGCGAAGTTGCGCTCGGTGTTGTCGATGCTCGCGTTGTTGGAGATGGCCATCGTGCCGGGGTTGCTGTTGTAGGTGAACCCGTGGTGGCCGTTCTTGTAGGCGATGTCGTGCCGCACGATGTGGTTGACCGCGATGGCGTCGCCGCCGAGCTTGTACCCGTTGCGGTCGCCGATGGGGTTCTGGGTGCCGTCGGTGAGCGTGCCGTTGCCGTACGACAGGGAGTACTCGATGGTCACCGGGCCGATGGTGCCCGTGTCGGTCTTGGTGTAGAGGTCCCAGCCGTCGTCGATGTTGTTGTGGGAGACGTCGTAGCGGAACACGTTCCTCGCCGACCGCGTCATGTCCCACCTGCGCAACCCGCGCCCCGCCCTCACCCCCCACGCGCGAACATCAGCGAGGCCACGGTCAAGACCCGGGTTCGAGGGAGCGCAACCTGCGGGTGGTCTCCACTCCGTCGATGCCGGGGCCCCCGGTGACCTGGACGAGAAGTATGCGCAGGCGGGTGCGGCGACGGGGAGGTGCCGCCCGCGCGGCGCGCGGGCGGCCCAGGACAGGCGTCCTGGCCGGGGCCGCCCGATGGTCGAACCGGTCAGGCAGGCTTCGTCGCCGAGACCGCGGTCGCGGTGACGGTGTTGTCGCACTCGGCGAACTCCCCGTCCGACAGCGCGACCTGGTGCGCCCCCGCGCCGGGCAGCCCCACCACGAGCGTCGGATAGACGGTGGGCTTCGCGCCGGACGCGCAGTAGCCGTCGCCCTCGCCCTGGACCTGGTGGAAGGTCAGCTTCACCCATGCCTTGCCGCCCGGCGCGAGGCGCACGGGCGATGCGGTGCCCGTGGGGGTCACCTTCAGAGGGGCGTTGTGCTCGGGGGAACCGTTGCCCGCTCCGGCCACCGACGGGTGCCCCCGCAGAACGCACGCGTGCCCGGAGACATTGGTGAACTCGACGATCGCCGCACCCGTGCCGGTGCCGTCCGGGCGGTCGGCCGCCTGGTGGGCCGTCGCCTCCACGGCCGACAGCGAGCACGCCGGCGCCGTACCGGCCGAGGTGTCGGACGCCGGAGAGACCGGGGCGCCCGAGGCGGTCGACGTGCCGCCGCCGGAGGAACCCGAGGCCGACGGAGCCGTGGTGGCGGGGCTCGCGGTGGCGGGGGTCGTGCGGGACGGGGTGGCGGAGGCCGGGGTCGGGGAGGTGGAGGCATTCGCCGACCCGTCGCCGTCGCCCGGCCCGCAGGCCGTCAGCGACAGTGCGGCGGCGATCACGGCCGTCGCCGACGCGGCGAGGCGGATGGTGTTGCGGTGGTGCATGAGGTCCCCCGATTCCGGTGTGCCTGGTTCGACCGGCTCCGTGCCGGTGCTCGCCGGGGGAGACAGAGCCGGGAGACTCCGGGTTTCCGCTGTGGCCCGTCTGTGACGGTTGTGGATCTCCTGTGACTTTCCGGTGACAGCGGGACCGACCTCCGCTCGCACGACAAGGGCGTCCGGCCCGACCCGTGCGGGCCGGGCCGGACGCCCTCACAGCCGTACTCAGACCAGGTCGAACCGGTCCAGGTTCATGACCTTGTCCCACGCGGCGACGAAGTCCGTCACGAACTTCTCCTTCGCGTCGTCGGAGGCGTAGACCTCGGCGAGGGCGCGCAGCTCGGAGTTGGAGCCGAAGACCAGGTCGGCACGGCTGCCGGCCCACTTCAGCTCGCCCGTGACGGCGTCACGGCCCTCGAACGTGGTCTGGTCCTCGGAGGTCGACTTCCACGCCGTGCCCATGTCGAGCAGGTTGACGAAGAAGTCGTTGGTGAGGACGCCGGGCGTCTTGGTGAGGACGCCGAGCTGCGACTGCTGGTAGTTGGCGCCGAGGACGCGCAGGCCACCGACGAGCACCGTCATCTCGGGGGCGCTCAGGTTCAGCAGGTTGGCCTTGTCGACCAGCAGGTACTCGGCCGGCAGGCGGTTGCCCTTGCCGAGGTAGTTGCGGAAGCCGTCCGCGGTCGGCTCCAGCGCCTCGAAGGACTCGGCGTCCGTGTGCTCCTCGGTCGCGTCCACGCGGCCCGGGGTGAAGGGCACCTCGACCTCGTGACCGCCCTCCTTGGCGGCCTTCTCGACCGCGGCGACACCGCCGAGGACGATGAGGTCGGCCAGGGAGACCTTCTTGGCACCGGAGGAGGCGTTGAACTCCTGCTGGATGCCCTCGAGGGTGCGCAGCACCTGGGCCAGCTCGTCGGGCTCGTTGACCTCCCAGCCGCGCTGCGGCTGCAGGCGGATGCGGGCGCCGTTGGCACCGCCGCGCTTGTCGCTGCCACGGAAGGTGGAGGCGGACGCCCAGGCGGTGGTGACCAGCTGGGACACCGACAGCCCGGAGTCGAGCAGCTTGGTCTTCAGGGACGCGATGTCGGCGTCGTCGATCAGCTCGCCCCCGCGCTCCGGCAGCGGGTCCTGCCAGATCAGGGTCTCCTCCGGGACCTCCGGGCCGAGGTACAGCGACTTCGGGCCCATGTCACGGTGGGTGAGCTTGTACCAGGCGCGGGCGAAGGCGTCCGCGAACTCCTCCGGGTTCTCGTGGAACCGGCGGGAGATCGGCCCGTAGATCGGGTCGAAGCGCAGCGACAGGTCGGTGGTGAGCATGGTGGGCAGGCGCTTCTTCGACGGGTCCTGCGGGTCGGGGACGATCGCCTCGGCGTCCTTGGCCACCCACTGCTTGGCGCCGGCCGGGGACTCGGTCAGCTCCCACTCGTAGCCGAAGAGGACGTCGAAGAAGCCGTTGTCCCACTGGGTCGGCGTGGCGGTCCAGGTCACCTCGAGGCCGGAGGTGATGGCGTCCGCGCCCTTGCCGGTGCCGTAGGTGCTCTTCCAGCCGAGTCCCTGCTCCTCGAGGCCGGCGGCCTCGGGGTCGGCACCGACCGCGTCGGCGGGGCCGGCGCCGTGGGTCTTGCCGAAGGTGTGGCCACCGGCGATGAGGGCGACGGTCTCCTCGTCGTTCATGGCCATGCGGCGGAAGGTCTCACGGATGTCGCGGGCCGCCGCCAGCGGGTCCGGGTTGCCGTTCGGGCCCTCGGGGTTGACGTAGATGAGGCCCATCTGGACGGCGCCGAGCGGGTTCTCCAGCTCGCGGTCGCCGGTGTAGCGCTTGTCGTCCAGCCAGGTGGTCTCGGGACCCCAGTAGACGTCCTCCTCCGCCTCCCAGACGTCCGCGCGGCCACCGCCGAAGCCGAAGGTGTCGAAGCCCATGGTCTCCAGCGCCACGTTGCCGGCGAGGATCATCAGGTCGGCCCAGGAGATCTTCTGGCCGTACTTCTTCTTCACCGGCCACAGCAGGCGGCGGGCCTTGTCCAGGTTGGCGTTGTCCGGCCAGCTGTTCAGCGGGGCGAAGCGCTGCTGGCCGGCGCCGGCGCCGCCGCGGCCGTCGCTGATGCGGTAGGTGCCCGCGCTGTGCCAGGCCATACGGATGATCAGCGGGCCGTAGTGGCCGAAGTCGGCCGGCCACCAGTCCTGCGAGGTGGTGAGAACCTCGGCGATGTCGCGCTTGAGGGCCGGAAGGTCGACGCTCTTGAAGGCCTCTGCGTAGTCGAACTCCTCGCCGAGCGGGTTCGTCACGGGCGGGTTCTTGGAAAGGATCTTCAGGTTGAGCCGCTCCGGCCACCACTGGCGGTTGCCACCGCCCTGGGTCGGGTGCAGGGCCCGGTCATGGGCGACGGGGCAGCCGCCGCTCGCCCCCTCCGCCTTCGCGTCTGTGACGATCGCGTCGTGGTTCTCAGTCATGGCAATCCTTCCGAACTGTGCGGAACTCGGTGCTCAGGAACTGCGGCCGGTGGAACAGTCGGGGCACATGCCCCAATAGACGACCTCGGCCTCGTCGATGGCGAAGCCGCGGTCGTCGGAGGCGGTCAGACAGGGCGCGTCGCCGACCGCGCAGTCGACATCGACGACGGCACCGCACGACCGGCACACGATGTGGTGGTGGTTGTCCCCCACGCGTCCCTCGTACCGGGCCGGGTGACCGGCCGGCTCTATACGGCGGACGAGACCCGCCGCGGTGAGGGCGTGCAGGGCCTCGTAGACGGCTTGCAGGGAGATGTGGCCCACGCGGGTGCGTACCCCGGAGGCGATCGCCTCGACGCCGAGGTGGTCGCCCGCCCGGACGGTCTCCAGCAGCGCGACGCGGGCTGCCGTCACGCGCAGGCCGGCACCGCGGAGTTCCTCGGCGGTGGTCGGGGTCGGGGAGGCGGTCATGCGGCCGAACCTACCCTCATAAACACGAGTGATTCAAGAAAACGAGCGATGCAATTTTGGTGACGTCCCGTCGGCCACCGTCCACCTGCGCGTCCGCCTCGACATCCGCCCGGGGGTTCGCGTTCACGTTTGCCTTCGCATGGCTCCGCCCGGGTGCCCCGGCGCACGGGTCGTCGGGGCGCGACGGGCTGGTGCGGTACGGCGATCGGCCCGGCGATCGGCCGCAGGGTGGGTCACGGGGTGGGTCGGCGGGCGTGTCGGGCGGCGGGTCGACGGGCGGGTCGGGGGCATGCCCGCATCATGTGGCCCCGGATCGGCGAGGGCGGCGCGGCAAGCCGGGCGGTCCTCCGAACGGGTGAGCCGGGGGGCTGTGTCTACGGCGCCTGGCCGGGCCGGCGGCGGGCCAGGGCGTGGCAGGCCTCCTTGAACTCCTAGTGCCAACCGGAGCCGGGCGTCCGGCAATCCTTGATGGTCCTGGTGATGGCGTAGCTCGCCATGTCGAGGTCGTGGCGCGGGCCGCCCGGGCGGTGCGGGTCCGTCGTGGCGCCGGCCTCCCCCGGTGGCGCACCGGCGTCGTCCGCCGCCGGTCTACCGGGCGGGGCCGAAGAGTGGCCGACCCGCTGTGATCCTGACCGCCTCACCCGGACGAGTCGCCCCATCGCCGCACATAATCACCACAAGACCGAGAAACTCGGTCTCCGTCACCGAGGTGGCCGTCGAGAGGGACGCTGGTGGACCTGGACGCCGTCGCCGACGAGTTGTACGGGCTGCGGCCGGAGGAGTTCGTCGCCGCCCGTGACCGCCACGCCCTGGACGCCCGTAAGGCCGGTGATCAGGCCCTCGCCAAGGAGATCGGCGCGTTGCGGCGCCCGAGCCTGGCCGCATGGGCCGGCAATCTGCTCGTACGCCGGCAGCCGGACGAGGTCCAGCCGCTCCTCGACCTCGGCGAGGAGCTGCGCCGGGCCCATCGCGAACTGGACGGTCCGCAGCTGCGCAGGCTCGCCCGCCGGCAGAGCGAGGTGATCGGCACGCTCGGCCGGCAGGCGCGGCGGCTGGCGGCGGAGTCCGGGCATCCGTTGGGTGAGGGGGTCCAGCGAGAGGTCGAGGAGACCCTGCACGCCGTGCTCGCCGATCCGCAGGCCGCCCGGGAGTGGGCGGCGGGGCGGCTCGTGAAGCCGCTCAGCGCCACGTTCGGGTTTCCCGAGGCGGACGAGGGCGTCCTCGACCACCGTCCTGCCGCCCCCGCGGCGGCCAGGGCGAAGAAGCGCGCCGAGGGCGGGGAGCCCGGCGGACGCGGAGCAGAGAGGACGCGGGGCAGGGCGAAGGAGCCCGAGGACGAGCTGGCACACCGCCGCCGTCTCAACGAGGCCCGTAGAACCGCCCGGGACGCGGAACGGCAACTGCGTGCCCGCGAAACGGAGGCCGAGGCCGCCGGACGGGAGGCGGAGAAGGCCCGCGACCGGGTGACCGCGGCGCAGGAGCGGGTGCGTGAGCTGCGCGTACGGCTGCGCGACGCAGAGGAGGAGCAGCGCCGGGCCCGTGCCGGCGAGCAGGAGGCGCGGGACCGGGTCCGGGAGGCCGACCGCGCCGTACGGGAGGCCCGGCGCCACGCCGAGACGACCGCGGCCCAGGCCGAGCGACTGGCCGGCGCCCGGGCCGAGCGTGCGTCCCCGGGCGGGGCGCACCGGCGGTGACCGGACAGCACCACGACGGAACGGACGGCCCACCCATCAGAGGAGGCGAAGAGCCATGGCGAGACCGATCTGGACCGGTGTCCTGACCTTCGGGCTGGTCACCCTGCCCGTGGGCCTGTACACCGCCACCGAGGACCACACCGTGCACTTCCACCAGCTCCAGCGCGGCACCGCGGACCGGATCCGCAACAAGCGGGTCAACGAACGCACCGGCAAGGAGGTCGACACCGACAAGATCGTCAAGGGCTATGAGATCGACGAGGGCGAGTACGTCGTCGTGGAACCGGAGGAGCTGGAGGAGATCGCGCCCGGGCGGTCGAAGGTGATCGACCTGGCCGGGTTCGTCGACCTGCACCAGGTCGAGCCCGTGTACTTCGCCCGCACGTACTACGTCGGCCCGCGCGGCAAGGAGTACGTGAAGGTGTACGAGCTGATGCGGTCGGCGCTGGATCGCGCGGACAAGGCCGGAATCGCCACGCTCACCATGCGCGGCAAGGAGTATCTGACCGCGTTGCGCGCGCAGCCCGGCGTTCTCGTGCTGCACACCCTGCACTGGGCCGACGAGGTGCGTGACCCCGCCGACGTGGTGCCCGAACTGCCTCAGCGGCGCACCAAGAGCGACAGCAAGGAGCTGCGGACGGCCGAGCAGCTGATCGACGCCCTCACGATGGACTGGGACCCGACCGACTATCACGACACCTACGAGGAACGCGTCAAGAAGCTCGTCGCCGCGAAGCGGAAGGGCGAGGAGGTCGTCGGCGAACCGGCGCCGCCGGAGGCCACCAACGTCGTCGACCTCATGGACGTGCTCAGCCGGAGCGTCGAGCAGGGCCGGTCCCGGGACCGCAAGGGCGGCGGAAGACCGGCAACAGGCAAGAAGCAGGCCGCCCGCAAGAAGGAGGACCTGGGTACCCTGTCCAAGGCGGAGCTGTACGAACGCGCGAGCGCCGCGGGCGTACCGGGCCGGTCGAAGATGACGCGGGATCAGCTCGCCGAGGCCCTTGCCGCGCAAGCGGCTTGACCGCCCAAGTCACCGGATTGAGGCCGGTGGCGGGCCGCTTGTCCCCCGCACGACCAGCTTCGGGTCCAACTCGGCCTCCCTGGGCTCCAGTTCCGGGTCCTCCAGGCGTTGTACGGCAAAGCGGACCGCGTGCTCGGCCATCAGGCGGGCGTCCTGGCGCACGGTCGTCAGGCCGATCGGCATCAGATGGGAGAGATGGCTGTCGTCGTAGCCCACGACGGAGAGGTCGCGGGGCACCTCCACACCGCCCCGGGTCAGCGCCATCAGCAGTCCCATGGCGCTGCGGTCGTTGCCGGCGAGGACGGCCGTCGGCAGTGGCGCCCCGGCGTCCCGTTCGACGTGCAGGAGGCGGCCGGCCTCGATCCCGGACTGCTCGGTGTGATCGCCCGGGATGACGCGCGCTGCTCGGCCTGGAGCCCGTGCCGGCGCATCGCGGCCCGGTAGGCACGGCGGCGCTCGGCGGAACCGGGGCCGCGTCCGCCGTCGATGTGCACGATCCGGCGGTGGCCGAGTTCCACCAGGTGCTGCATGGCCTGTCGTACGCCCTCGCCCTCGTCGGTGTGCACGAAGTCGACGCGGGCCCCGGGCGCCCGGCGGCCGACGGAGACGGTGACGGTGCGCTGTCCGAGCCGGTCGAGGAAGGCGGAGTCGGATTCGGAACCCAGCAGGATGAGCCCCCGCCTCGGTCGCCGTGCGCACCGCCGGGCAGCACAGCACCGAGGTGCTGACGGACTGGGTGGGACGCTTCGCGGACGCCTTCGACACCGAGTTCCACGAGTGGATCGCGAACCTGGCCGCCGGCCAGGAGCCCACCGGGCCGTCGGCCTGGGACGGCTACGCCGCCACCGTGATCACCAGCGCGAGGGTCGAGGCCCTGGAGTCGGGGCAGGTCGTCGCCACCGACCTCAAGCCCCGCCCCGCGTTCTACGGAGGTGCCGCGTGAAGATCGGCCTCGACCCGTACATGTTCCGCGCCCTGCCGATCGACGACATGGTGCGCACGGTGGCCGAACTCGGCTACGGGTACATCGAGTTGTCCCCGCGCGACGACTTCATGCCGTTCTTCCTGCATCCGCGGGCGGACGACGCGCGCATGGAGGAGCTGAAGAAGTCCCTGCGCGACCACGGGGTCGAGCTGTCCTCCGTGCTGCCGCTGTACAAGTGGTCCTCGCCCGACGAGACCGAGCGGCAGGCCGCCGTCCCGCTACTGGAAGCGGATGATCGAGATCACCGCGCGTCGAATGTCCGCTGATGAACTCGGAGTTCAACGGCCGGCTCGAGCGGGCCGCGGAGAGCGAGGCCGCGTTCTGGCGCTCGCTGGAGGAACTGCTGCCGCTGTTCGAGCGGGAGGGCATCGCGCTGAGCCTGGAGGCGCACCCGGACGACTTCTGCGAGGAGAACGCACCCGCGGTCGACCTGGTCCGCGCGATCGACAAGCCGTGGGTGAACTACCTGTACTGCGCCCCGCACTCCTTCCATCTGTCCGGGGCGGACCCGACGGCGGACATCGCGGCGATGATGCGCTACGCGGGCGAAAAGCTGCAGCATGTGCACATCGCGGACACCTTCAACCACAAGGGATCCTCCGGCCTGCGCTACATCCTCAACCCGCCCGGCACCCCGGCCCGGATCCACCAGCACCTGGACATCGGCCAGGGCGAGATGGACTGGGAGGCGTTCTTCGGCACCCTGCGGGAGCTGAGGTTCGAGGGCGTGGCCACGGCCTGTGTGTTCGCCTGGGAGGAGCGGGCCCGGGAGTCCTCGGCGTTCATGCTGGAGCGGATCACGAAGGAACTGGCCGCGGGCTGATCAAGGCGGTGCGTGGGGCGTCACTCGTGCGGGTGCACCCGGCCCAGGCGTCCGTGGCATAGGCAGAGCTCTGTCGTTCGGCAGCGAGTGTGATGTTTGCCATGTGGCGTGATGGACTCGGGGTAAACGGGCAAGGTACCCCTTCATGCTCCACGCCAACCCTCTGCGGCAGGTGATTCGATGACAACGGCGACGACCCGGACGTTCCGGACGACGCCGACCCGTCCCGGCGACACGACCGCCAGGGACTCCCCAGCCGCCGCCATGCCCTCGCTCCCGTCCCTCACGGGACTGCGGTGGATGGCGGCACTGCTGGTGTTCGGACTCCACGTGAACAACTTCGGCTATTTCGGAGGCACCGGTGGCCGCCTCGTTTCCTGGGGATTCAGTGCCGGTGCCACCGGTGTGTCGTTCTTCTTCGTGCTGTCCGGCTTTGTACTGACCTGGTCGGCCCGGCCCGGCGACCGCGCGCTCGCCTTCTGGAGACGGCGCATCGCGCGTGTCTACCCGGTGCACCTGGTCACCGCGGTCCTCGCTCTCGTCATGGCGTACACGCTGGCGAACCAGCCGAGACCGACACCGAAACAGACGCTGTCCAATGTGCTGCTGCTCCACTCCTGGTGGCGCCCCTGGTGGCAGACGCTGAACCCGGTCAGCTGGTCCCTCGCCTGCGAGGCGTTCTTCTATGCCTCCTTCCCGCTGCTGATCCTGCTGCTGCGCCGGCTCGGCGCGCGCGGTTCGACCGTGCTGGGCGGTCTGTCGGTCGTGGCGGTCCTGGTGCTGGCCCGGGCGGACGCGCACCACTGGTGGACGTACGCGCTGTACTCGTTCCCCGCGGCCCGGCTGCCCGAGTTCGTCCTCGGCGCGGTCACCGCGCGGCTGGTGCTGCTCGGCCGGTGGCGCGGGCCCGGTCTGGAGGCGTCGCTCGCCCTCGCGATCATCGGCTACTTCCTCGTCCCGCAGGTCGCGCCCGGGTACTCCGCCACGGTGTGCACCATCACCGGGTTCACGCTGCTGATCCCGGCCGCGGCCGTCGCGGACGTGCAGGGGTTTCCCTCGCTGTGGCGGCGCCGGCGGCTGGTGCGGCTCGGCGAGCTGTCGTTCGCCTTCTACATGATCCATCTGCTGGTGCTGCGGTCCGCGACCCAGTTGCTCGGGACCAAGCCGCACTTCGGACTGCTGGCCGGGATCGCCGTCACCACGACCGCCTTCACGGTGTCGCTCGGGCTGTCCTGGCTCCTGTACGAAACGGTGGAGCGCCCGGCGAGACGCCTGCTGCTGCGCCGGCGCCGCCGCCCGGCCGCGCAGCCGGATGCGGCCCAGGCCGGTCGCGAGGCACCGGCCGCGACACCGGACTGAACCGGTCCCTCGTCCGCTCGGAGGCTCTCGGACGAGCGGGGGAAAGTCGAAAAAGTGCCCCCGGCTCGGTCCCGGAAGGCTGCCTGCCGGTGCGCTGTGGGGCTCGGAAGGGTTGCCGGCCGGCCGTCTGGGAGGTGCCCGCGCCTCCCCTCCGCCGCCCGCTCAGCCGCCCGCCGGTGCCCTCACAGCGGCCCCTGCGACCTGGTGTCCAGCGGCCCCCGCCGCTAGGTTCCGGGCATCGGGAAAGGGGGCCGGATGGACCGGGACATCTGCACCGTGGAAGACGTGCTGCGGCTCCTGGACGGGCTGTTCACGCCGGCGGCCGACCGATGGACGCAAGGCGCGGCCGCCTGGTGGGACGGCTTCTATGCCGAACGGGACAGACCGGTGCCGTTCTTCACGGCGAAGCCGGACGAGAACCTGGCGTCCTACCTGGAGCGCGGTCTGATCGCGCCGGGGCGGGCCCTCGACCTGGGCTGCGGCCCCGGCCGTAACGCGTTGTACCTCGCCGCGCACGGCTTCGACGTGGACGCCGTCGATCTCTCGCCCGCCGCGATCGCCTGGGCCGAGGAGCGCGCTCGGGACGCGGGATCGGATACCGAGGGAGCCGGCGCCCGGGCGGGAGGCGTCCGGTTCCACTGCGGGGACGCCTTCACCCTGACGGCCGACGGCACGAGCGGGCTGGGTGGCCCGTACGACCTGGTCCACGACTCCGGCTGCTTCCATCACCTGCCACCGCACCGCCGCGTGAGCCACCTGGCACTGCTGGAGCGTGTGCTGGCGCCCGGCGGGTACTTCGCGCTCACCTGCTTCGCCGCGGGACGCATGGGCTCCGAGCTCCCCGACGCGGCCTTCTACCGCGAGCCCGGGCTGCACGGCGGCCTGGCCTACACCCCCGAGTCACTGCGTCGGATCTTCTCCGATCTGGAGGAGATCGAACTGCGCGCCATGCGGCAGGAGCCGGCCGACTCCCCGCTGTTCGGCCAGGGGTTTCTCTGGACGGCCCTGTTCCGCCGCCCTCGCTAGCCGCACAACCCGAGGAGAGCACCGGTCCGTTGCTCCGCCGCCTCCGGCCTCGGACAGCCGTGCGCCGGCTCCCGTGCACGGGAGCCCCCAGATAGGCCAGGTACAGCAGGGCGATGCAGAGGCTGGACAGGGCGGT
>NZ_JBSFDI010000002.1:30532-170991 GCF_053593835.1 Streptomyces sp. NPDC002076 | reverse complement strand
CCGGCGCCGGCCGCCGCGCGGCGGCGGCCGCCCCCCCGCGGCCGCGCCCCCCCGCCGCAACTCCTCCAGGGCCTCGAGTACCGGTGCGCGCGAGTGATCCATGAGCTTCCTCTTCTTCTACTGCCCCTGCGGGCAAGCGGAGGGTGCGGCTCCGTCCGCGTGCCGCACCGTCCATGTTGCAGTTGCACTCGGCGCGCACTCGAAACCCCGGGGGGCCTGTCTTCAGGGGTGGATCACGGGAACGACGTCACCTTCGAGGGGACGGTGCCGGTTCCCGAGGTGGGAGCGCCGGTGCTGTCGACGACATGGGCGTACTGGCCCTTGCCACCGAGGGAGATCACCAGCAGGTCGTGCATCCTGATGCCCGAGCCGGTCGGGACCTGGAAGCCGTGGGCCTGGACGATCGACGGGTCGGCCGTGTAATTGCAGTAGCTGCCGAGTCCCCAGGCCTCGTGGGTGGTGACGGAGTCGGCGACCTTGTAGGCCGCGTAGCCGACGATGCCGTCATGGGTGATGGAGGCGGCGTCGGGAGCGTCGTACGCCTTCTCGTTCTGGAAGAAGATCGTCCGGCCGTGTTCGCCGTTCCAGTAGACGTCGTACTTGTTGAAGTGTTCGACGAACAGGCCGGTGGCGAGGACGTCGTCACCGTTGACCCTCAGGCCGTAGTCGGCGCGGTTGGTGTCCCAGCCGACGCCACTGCCGTGGTCGGCGCGCCAGATCCAGGTGTGGTCGATGATCGTGTCGTTGCTGTCGACCACGAGCGAGTTGGCGGCGAGACCGGGTCCCGCGCCGCCGATGCGGAAGAACACGTCCTGCACGGTGGTCGGGTCGGCGGAGTGGTCTGCGGTCGCGCCGGGCGTGCCGATGCGCAGCAGCGTGTCGGAGTTGACCGGTCCGGCGTCGATGAGGAAGCCGGCCAGCCGCACGCCGTCGACGTCCGCCACGTGCATCGCGTCGATGCCGTTGTCGGGGACGAGTGTGGCCAGGCCCAGGCCGAGGAGGACGGTGTCGGGGCGGGTGACGTCGATGGTCTGGTCGAGGTGGTAGATGCCGGGTGTGAAGAGCAGGTTGAGGCCCTGGGCGAGGGCCGCGTTGATGGTGGCGGCGGTGGCTCCCGGCTTGACGACGTAGAACCGGTCGAGCGGGAGGGAGGTGCCCGGGGTGTTCGGCCAGGAGACGCCTCGGGCGTTGGTGCGCCGGGACGGCACGAACACCTTGTAGTCCGAGCCGTCCAGATAGAGGAACGGCTTCTCGCGGGAGACCGGGGTGGTGTCCAGGGTGGTGTACGGACCGCTGTCGAAGTTGGTCGCCGGCGCGCCCTGGACGCCGGAGAACGTCATGTTCCAGACGCCGTTGGTCCAGCCGCCGACCGAGCTGTCCCGGGTGTACCACTGCTGCTGGGAGTACGGGCCGACCGTGCCGTCGATCTTGGAGTCGGCGATGTAGCCGCCGGAGGCCCAGCCGTAGCCGGTGGGCGCGAGGTTGAGACCGCCCTCGACATGGATACGGCGGAAGGGCGCTGCCTGCGCCACGGCCCAGCGGTCGTCGCCGTTCGACGGCTTGACGGCGAGGTTCTCCGCCGAACGCCAGAAGTTCTGCGTGGCGTTGCCGTTGAACCAGCCGGCGTCGACCGTGACGTCCCCGTTGATCTGGGTGTCGTCGGGGTTCAGGCCGAGCCCGGAGATGGAGGTGTAGAAGCCGATCCGGGCGTTGATGCCGTTGTACGTGCCGGGCTTGAGCAGGAACTGGTAGCGGCCGGTGCCGAACTGGGCGGACTCCTGCTGCTTGAAGACGTCGTCGAACTTCTGCTGGAGGTCGGGGGTGGAAGGGTCCACGACGATGACGTTCGGGCCGAGGTCGCCGCCGCCCTGGATGGGGCCGCTCGCGGTGGTCGTGGTGTGCACAGCCATCTCCCAGAGGGAGTAGCCGTACCCGGTGCCGCGCGCGGTGCCGTAGATGCGCACATACCGGCCCGAGCCGCTGACGTCGTACGACGCCGTGCCGCCGCCCGCGCCGGCGACGGTCTTGAGGGTGGTCCAGTTCTGGCCGTCGGTGGAGGCCTGGAGCTGGAAGTCCTTGCCGTAGGCGGTCTCCCAGTTCAGGTCGATCGCGCACAGGTCCTCGACCGCGCCGAGGTCGACCTGGAGCCACTGCGGGTCGCTGAACCGGCTGGACCAGCGGGTGGAGGTGTTGCCGTCGAAGGCGGCGGAGGCGGGGGTGCCGGCGTTCTCGGTGGAGGACGCCGTGGCGGGCCGGCCCTGGGCGGCGTCGGCCGTGTCGCAGGTCCGGGTTCCGGCCGCGGCGGCCGGGGGGTGGGCCAGGGGCAGGGTGATCAGTGCGGCCATGGCGGCCAGTGCGAGACCCAAGGCCCTCGGTCCCGTGCGGCGTCTCATCCGGCTTCTCATCTGGCGGCTCCCAAGGGAAAACGGCTCAAGCAGCCGACGCTCCGGCTTAGTTCATGTTTTGATTTAAGTGGTGAGACAAGCGCCCGGCAAGCCTTCGGAAGCCAAAACCTTCAGAACCGCAGACCGTGTCCGCGCGCCAGGGCGAGATGCGGGTCGAAGCGCCGTTTGGCGGCGGAGAGGGCCGGTCGGCGACTGCCGTGGTGTTCCCGCCAGTCGGCATCCGCCATGGGCAGGGCGTTCACCGGATAGGCGACGGCGCCCTCGGAGCGGGCCAGCCCGTACGCGGCGCGGTTGGCGGCCACCATCGCCGCGACCGTCTCGGGGCTGCCGGGCGGCGCCGTGCGCAACAGGGCGAACAGGTGGAGGACTTCGCCGGAGGGGCGGCTGAAGAGGGGAGCCCGCAGCCGGCTGGAGAGCAGCGGGTACAGCAGGACGAGGCCGGTGTCACGCAGATCGCGGAAGGCGGGGTCGGTGAGCACGGCGCGGACGACGGACTCGGCGCTGTCGTGCGGCAGCAGCAGATTGAGCCACGGGTGCGGATACAGCCACTCCCCCGTCTCCCGCAGGACCTCCTCGTCGGTGTCCACTCGATGGGCGAACTCGCCGTAACCCAGGTCCTCCGTCTCCAGTGCGGCGGGATCGTGCCCGAGTCCGTCGAGAAGGGCGGCGGCGGAAGGCGGGCAGGGGCCGTCGTACGGGGCCACGGCCTCGATCATGTACTGCCAGCCGTGCTCGCCGGCCGGCCGGGCCTGGCCCTCGAGATAGGAGAAGCGCTGCTCCTCGGCGAGCCGCCGCTGGTCGGCGAGGTAGCGGGTGAGGTCGGCGTAGTACAGGCAGTGCCGGCGGACCCGGGCGGGGGCCGGCACCAGGCGCAGCGTGGCGGCCACGATGACGGCGCACTGGCCGAGTCCGGCGAGCACGGCGTGGAACAGCTCCGGATCCCGGTCGGGCGAGCAGCACCGGTGCTCCCCGGCCCCGGTCACCACCTCCAGCTCCTGGACCTGGTCCGCGACCAGGCCGTGCCGGTGGCCGGCCCCGCCGAGTCCGCCCGCCGACAGGACATCGCCGACACTCGCGCCGAGGTAGTCGGTGAGGACCGGCGGGGTACGGCCGTACGGCAGGGTTGCGGCGAGCACCTCGCGCCACAACGCCCCTGCCTGCACGGTCACTTGGCCATCCGCCACGGGACCGACCCGGTTCATCTCCCGCAGGTACAGCACGATCCCGCCGCCCGCCTGCCCCTGGCCGTACATCGAGTGACCGCCGGCGCGCACGCTCACCGGGATGCCCCGGGGTCCGGCGAACTCCAGCAGGTCCTGGATCTCGGCGGCGGACCGGGGGCGCAGGACGCCGAGCGGAGTCTCTTGCACGATGTGCCCGAAGTCCTGCGCACACGCGCGGAGGCTCTCGGGGCCGGTGTCCAGGGCGGGGCCGAAGCGGGTGGCGAGGTCGGCGGCCGAGGTCATACGGGCATCACACCAGACAGGCGGCACCTCCGTCGAGCAGGCAGGCCCATCACTCGACGACGCAACACCGTGAAGTGCCTCCGCTAACTTCCCTCGCTCCTACGGTTCTTGACGAGCCGCAGCAGTGCGGCGTGGGTCTGCGCGTCGGCCGCCGCGACGAGACCGCCCGCGCCGCTGAGCACGGGCTCGCCGTACAGGTCGGTCACCGTGCAGCCGGCCCCCCGGCACAGGGCGATCCCTGCCGCGAAGTGCACGCTGTCGCGCAGGTCGCCGTCGGTGACGTAGGCGGCCCGGCGTCCGGCGGCGACCCAGGCCACGGCGAGGGTGCTGGAGATCACCCGGGGCCGGAACCGTTCGGCGAAGCCCGGATCGGCCAGGAGGCGGACCGCCCGGAAGCGCGGGGCGTTGGGGAACGGAGGATCGAGGTTGACGTCCACCAGCGCGGAGCCGGCCCAGGGCGTCAGCCGTTCGTCCGCGCCGTCGCTGTGGACCCAGGCCGCCTCGCCGTCGGTCCAGAACACCTCGCCGCCGAACGGGTCGGCGGTCGCGGCGGCCGTGACCTCGGGCCCCTGACGCAGGGCGACGTTCACGCCGACGAGCATGGTTTGCACCGCGTAGTTGAGGGTGCCGCACAGCGGGTCGACCAGCCAGCGGCGGTGGGCGTCGGCGGCGCCGGAGCGTCCGCTCTCCTCGCCGGTCACGGCGTCGTCGGGGCGGGCGGCACGCAGCACGTCCAGGATGGCCCGCTCGGCGGCGAGGTCCGCCTCGGTCGCGAAGTCTCCGGCGGACTTGTCGTGGCGTTCGAGCCGACTGCCGTAGAGGTCGCGGACGACGACGGCGCCCGCCTGGGCCGCTGCCAGGGCCAGGCGGGCGTCGGAATCCCCGTTGGTGATCGGCATGGGCGCAGGATAGCCGGAGGTTTCCCGGCGTCCGACGGGAGTTGAGCGTCCCCCTCGGCCTGTCGCGGCGCTTGGGTGGAGCGCTCAGGCCGCGGTGAAGGACAGGCTCTGTTCCGCGGCGGAGCGCCCCGCGCCGACCGAACTCCCGCTGCTGTCGGTCCAGGTGCGCACCGGCGTGGTCTCGGCGAGCCGGCCCGAGGTGCCGGAGAGGCCGAGCACGAGTCCGCTGTAGCGGTTGACGAGACGGTAGGTGCCACCGGAGCCGTTCGGGATCACGAACCACTGCTGGCCGACGGAGGGCCCGCCGCTCCGTGCGGCGGTGACGGTCGGTCTGGCGCCCCAGGCCCGGCCGGCGGCCGCGGACGAGTCGACGCCGAGCAGCCGCCCGCTCGCGGCGTTGGTGAGGGTGAAGGCTCCGTCGCCGGTCGGGGTGAAGACCCAGGTGTCGCGGCCGGATTTGGCGGGCCGCGCCAGCGAGGTGGTGGCGCTGCCGCGGGCCGCCTGGGCCAGGATCCGGCCCGCGCCGCTCGCGATGCGGTAGGTGCGGCTCGTGTCCATCGGGGCGGCGGCGGGCGCGGAGGAGTCGACGGTGATGTCGACGTACTCGCCGGAGGCGTCGTGCGAGCAGCCGAAGGCGCAGTAGGAGCGGAAGGATCTGCCGACGATCGTGGAGCTGGTGCGGTTGGCGCTGTCGAGGAACCAGCGGTACCAGGAGGCGTTGGTGTAGCTGCCGGTGCCCCCGATCGGGCGCCACCTCTGGGTGCTCAGGTCGTCGGTGGCATAGAGGTACTGCGGTGAGTTGCCGCTCTGGTCGACGGCCTGCGGTTCGCCGATGTACAGCCCGAGATGGGCGTCGTAGGCGATGTTCATCACGAACAGCGGCGAGGTCGGCGGCATCTTCCCGGCCGCGATCTGCTGGGCGGCGGTGCCGGTGTTGGCCGGGTCGTACTCGGCGGAGGCGGGGGTGTAGCCGGTGGGGTGGTCGGCGTCGACGGGGACGATGTCGCTCTCCTTGCCGCCGGTGCCGGGTTGCGACCAGGCGCCGTCGTACCACTTGCGCCAGGAGCCGGGCGCCATCTTGGCCGAGATCGGGGCGCGGGCAACGTGCTCGTAGAACGCCTTCCAGCCACCGCTCTTGTCGATGATCCGGGAGCCGTAGTAGACGTAGAAGTAGCCGGACGCGGTGTCGACGAAGAGGCGCTGGTCGCCGTCGCCGTAGGAGTACGTCTGGTTCGGGAAGGCCGCCGTGTCCCCGCGCCGGGTGCCGTACGGGGACGTGATCGCATGGTCCTTGATGGTCCAGGTGCGGCCCCGGTCGGTGGAGACGGCGTAGTCGATGGCGTCGTAGTGCAGTCCGTCGCCGAAGGGCTGCGGGGTGAACTCGTTGTGCACCAGGCCGTACCAGTCGCCGGTGTCGGGGTCGACCCACACCCCGGACAGGTCGCAGTAGTTCCTCTGGGCGTAGCCGGAGCCGCTCGGCGCGTACGTCGCCTCCAGGCCGGTGGGGCTGTTGTTGCAGCGCCAGGTGGTGTCGTCGTTGCGGTCGGCGGGGTTGGCCGGGTTCACCGACTTGCTCAGCGTCCTGTCCAAGGTCGCGGAGTCGAAGTCCTTGCCGGTGTAGAAGTCCCAGGTGCGCGGGTCCTTGGCGCCGTACAGGGCGGCGGACTGCTGGTAGTGGAAGGTGCCGTCCCGGTCGAGATAGGGGCTGGCGGGGGTGTCCGTGGGGTGGGTGTAGGGCACCGGGGTCCCCACGGTCACGGTGTAGCCGGCGTCGGCGGGTGTGGCGGCCGGTGCGGGGGACGCGATGCCACCGCCCAGGACCAGGGCGGCGGTCGCGGCCGCCGCGCCGCCTGCTCTTCTCAAGAGTCGCAACTGTGCTCCTTGTTGCCGAGGGTTCCGAAGGGCCGGTCGCACGGAACGATCCGGCCCCGGCGTTTCCCCGGCAATGGACTCCAGTGCTCCGCCTCTTGTACTTTCGCGGTGGCGTACGCCATCGCGCGCCGGTCAGGGCTCCTCGGGCGGCGCGGCGGACAGCGGGCGGTCCCAGGCCAGTTGGCGGATGAGCGCCGCGTCCGGGTCGGCGGGGCGGGCGATGACGGGACGCGGGCGGGCCGGGTCCGTGCCGCCTCGGGTGAGGGCGCCGCTGACGGTGATGTTGTGCTCCACGCGCGGCCGGCGGTGCGCCTCGTAGGCGGCGAACGCGGCGGGCGGGCCGGGCAGATCGCGCAGCGCCTTGGCGAGGACGACGGCGTCCTCCAGCGCCATGGAGGCGCCCTGGCCGGTGGCCGGGGAGGCGGCGTGGGCCGCGTCGCCGATGAGCAGCACGCGTCCGGTGTGCCATACGGTGCCGAGCGGAAGCTCGGTGGCGTTGGTGACCAGGACGGAGCCGACGGAGGCGGCGACGACGGCCCCCATCGGCACGGAGTCCTCGCGCAGCAGCGGCAGCAGCTCCTCGCGCCAGGCGACCTCGTGCACGGATCCGTCGGCGGGCAGGGGGTCGGTGTTGACGCGGGCGAACCAGTACGCCTCCCGCGTCGGCGACACCGCGTACCCGAAGGTGGCCTTGCTGCCCCGGACAAAGGTGATGCGGCCGGTCTTGGCCACGCGCGGCGCGGAGCCGGTGTAGCCGTAGTAGACCCGCTGACCCGAGTAGCGCGGCCGCACCCCGGGGGTGAGGATCCCGCGGACCGTCGAGTCGAGTCCGTCGGCGCCGATGAGGAGGTCGGCTTCGGCGGTGGTGCCGTCGGCGAAGTGCGCGCTGACGCCGTCCTGAGTCTCGGTCACGTCGGTCAGGCGGACCCCGTGACGCACCGGGATGCCGCGCCCGGCCGCCTCCTGCTGGAGGGCCGCGTTCAGCTCGCCGCGGCGCAGACAGCGGTAGCGCAGCCCGGGTTCGGCGACCTCGCCGAGGGGTGCCTGCGTCAGCTCGGTGCCGGCGCTGTCGAGCAGCCGCAGCGAGGTCAGTGGAAAACCGACGGCCGTGACGGCGTCCGTGGCGTCGAGCTGGGCCAGGGCGCGCATTCCGTTGCCGGCCAGGGTCAGGAACGCCCCGATGTCCTCGGCCGTGTCGGGGTGTGCCTCGTATACGGTGACGTCGTATCCGGCCTTGTGCAGCCCGAGCGCGGCCGCGGTCCCCGCGATGCCGCCGCCGATCACCAGTGCCCTCGTCGTGTCCGTCCCGCTCAAGTGCCGCTCCTCGCGCCGACAGTGGTGGTGACCATCCAAGGGCAGGAACGGGGTCGGTGGCGGGATGGGGGCCGAGATCAGGACAGGAGACCGACGTTCGGACCCGCCGGCCGGTGCTGCGCACACAGGCGCCCCCTGAATGACGGGTTCCTGGCGGGAAAGTGGGTACTTCCCGGCCATGCGGGTGAGTGTGCTGGATGCGGGGTCGAACACGGTTCGGTTGGTGATCGCGGATGTGGAGGGTGGCGTTCCGCTGCCGGTGCACACCGTCAAGTGGAAGCTGCGCCTGTCCGAACACGTCGGTCCGGACGGCACCATCGCCGACGAGGCGGTGGAGCGGCTGGTGAAAGCGGTGGGCGCGGCGGGGGCCACCGCCCGGAGATGGCATGCGGCGGGGCCGCTGGCCTTCGCGACCGCGGTGGTGCGCGGCGCGCCGAACCGGCAGGAGGTGCTGCGCCGGGTGGCCGCCGGGACCGGGATCCGCATGTGCACCCTGCCGGGTGAGACCGAGGCCGAGCTGACCTTCTTGGCGGCCCGGCGCTGGCTGGGCTGGCACGCCGGCCCGCTCGCGGTGCTCGACATCGGCGGCGGCTCCCTGGAGGTGGCCTTCGGCCGGGGCCGGCTGCCCGACTTCGCCGCGTCCCTGCCGCTCGGCGCACGCCGCCTCACCCAGGAGTACCTCACGGTGCAGGACCCGCCGGGGCCGGAGGAGCTGAAGGAACTGCGCCGCCGGATCCGCCATGAGCTGCGGGACGTGGCCTCGCGGATCCGCTGGGAACGGCCGCGCACCGCCGCGGTCAGCTCGCGTACGTTCCAGCAGCTGGCCCGGCTCTGCGGGGCGGCACCGGGGCGCTACGGCCCGTTCGTGCAGCGGCAGATGCGCTGCCGGGACCTGCACGGGGCGGTGCGCACCCTCGCCGCGCTGCCCGTCGCCGAGCGGGCCCAGCTGCCCGGGATCTCGGCGCCTCGCGCCGAGCAGAGCCTGGCCGGAGCGGTCGTCGGGCACACGGCGCTCAAGCTCATGGGGCTGCGCGGGGCCGTCGTCTGCCCGTGGGCCATCCGCGAGGGAGTGCTGCTGCGCTATATCGAGGACGGCGCGGACTGGTGGACGGACGCAACCGGCACCACCGACACCACGACACCACCTCCCCCGACCCCCTTGCGCATCGCGGCCCCACGGGCCTGAGCCGGCCGAAGACCCCGAACCAAATGTAGCGATCATGACAATTGCTGGGTAGTCATGCCCGTATGCCTTTACGTCGATCACGATCACGACCGGGAATGACGCGAACGAAACGCCTCGCCGCGCTTGTCGCCGCGGCGGCGCTGGTCCTCGTGGGCTGCGACAGCGGCGGCACGTCGCACCCCGGCGACGGACGGCAGCAGCTGACCGTCGCGGCTCTGCCGCTCACCGACTCCGCCGCCCTCTATCTGGCCCGGGACCGCGGGCTGTTCGCCAAGGAGGGCCTGGACGTGCGCATCCAGCCCGTGCAGCAGAGCATCCAGGCGCTGCCCGCGCTGCTCAAGGGCCAGGTGGACGTGATCGCGAGCGCGAACTACGTCACCTATTTCCAGGCGTACGAGAAGGGCACCCTGGACCTGCGCATCCTCGCCGAGGGCGTCCGGATCGCCCCGCACATGATGGACGTCCTCGTGCCCAGGGACTCGGCGCTGAAGAAGCCCGCCGACCTCGCGGGCAGGAAGGTCGCCGTCGCGGTCCTCAACAACATCCAGTCCCTGACCCTGAACGCGATCCTGGACGGCCAGGGCGCCGGCCGGCCCGTGTACCGGCAGATCCTGTTCCCGCAGATGGGGCCCGCCCTGCAGCGGGGCCAGGTGGACGCCGCCCACGTGGTCGAGCCCTTCGACACCGCCGTCCAGGGCGAGTTGGGCGCGCGGGTGCTGCTGGACGGCGGCTCCGGACCGGCGCGCGGCCTGCCCGCCAGCGGGTACGTCACCACGGCCGACTTCGTGAAGAAGAACCCCAGGGCCGCGGCGGGCTTCCGGCGTGCCGTCGAGGCGGCCTCCAGACTCGCCGCCGAGGATCCGGGAGCGGTCCGCGCGGAGCTGCCGAGGTACGCCAAGGTGACCGCGAACCAGGCCAAGTCGATCCATCTGCCCGACTATCCGGCGACCGCCGACCCGGCGGCACTGCGCCGGCTCATCAAGCTCATGCGCGCCCAGGGGGTGCTGAACAAGGACATCGATCCGGCCCCTGTACTGGTGACATGACACGCCGTCAGGAGTTGCTCCTCGGTCTGCTCGGCGCGGCGGGTGCCTTCGGGGCCTGCGAGGCGGTCGCCCGCGCCGGGATCGTGCGGCGCAGCTACTTGCCGCCTGCCTCCGAAGTCCTCGCCCGCGCCGCCCGGTTGGCGGGTGACCCCGCCTTCCTCGACGGGATCGGGGTGACCCTGCGGGCGTGGGCGCTGGGCCTCGGGCTCGCCTGTGCGATCGCCGTACCGCTGGGGCTGCTGCTGGGCGCGGTGCCGGTGGTGGAGGGCGCCGTACGCGCGGTGATCGAGTTTCTGCGGCCCCTGCCGTCCGTCGCGCTGATCCCGCTGGTGTCGCTGCTGCTCGGTTCGGGCACGCGGACGGAGGTGACGCTGATCGCGTACGCCTCGCTCTGGCCGGTGATGTTCAACACCGTCTACGGCCTCGGCGAGACCGATCCGCTGGCCAAGGACACCCTGCGCGCCTTCGGCTTCGGGCGGCTCGCGGTGCTGCTGCGGGTGGAGTTGCCGGCCACCGCCCCGCTCATCGCGGCCGGCGTGCGCATCTCGGCCGCGGTCGCCCTGATCCTGGCCGTCGCGACGGAGATCCTCTCCGGCTTCGGCCAGGGTCTCGGGATCTTCATCGCCCAGGCCCAGACGGAGACGGACGGCACGCGGGACGTGCTGGCGGGAGTGGTGTGGGCGGGCGGTCTCGGGCTGGTGATCAACGGCGTACTGGTCGGCGCGGAGCGGCGGTTGTTCGCCTGGGCGCAGGAACCGCGGCCGGAAGCAGTCGCGTCGCGGCGGAGCCGCCCATGACTCGGACACCGGGCAGCGCTCGGATCTCGGCCCCACCCGAACCGCGCCGGGCCACCGCCGTCCCCTTCCTGCTGCGCTGGTCGGTGCTCCTCGTCGCCGTCGCCTGCTGGGAGCTGGCCACCCGTGCCCAGGGCAGCGTGTACTTCCCGCCACCGCTGCGCATCGCCCGGCACGCCCGCGACCTGTGGTTCTCCGGGCCCGTCGGCCACCTGTTCCTCACCCCGGCCGCCGTCGACACCATCCTGCCGAGCCTGGGCCGGATGGCGGCCGGATTCGCGCTCGCCGCCGTCGCCGGGGTCACCCTGGGGATCGCGGTGGGCCGCTCGCGCCGGGCGTACGCGCTGTGCAACCCGGTGCTGCAGTTCGCACGGGCCGTGCCGCCGCCCGCGCTGGTGCCGGTGTTCGTCGTCGTCTTCGACTTCGGTACGCCCATGCAGGTGGCGTCGATCGTGTTCAGCGGGGTATGGCCGGTGCTGATCAACTCGGCGGAGGGCGCCCGCGCCACCGACCCGCTGCGGCTCCAGGTGGCGGCCGTGCTGCGGCTGACGGCGCCCGAACGGCTGTGGTTCCTGATCCTGCCCTCGGCGCTGCCCCGGATCTTCGCGGGGCTCCGGCTCAGTCTCTCGCTGTCTCTGATCCTGATGGTGTTCTCGGAGCTGCTGCCGGGCACTGACAACGGCATCGGCTTCACGCTCACCGACGCCCAGACGCGCTCCGATCTGCTCAC
This sequence comes from Streptomyces sp. NPDC002076, assembly GCF_053593835.1. Taxonomy (NCBI): domain Bacteria; kingdom Bacillati; phylum Actinomycetota; class Actinomycetes; order Kitasatosporales; family Streptomycetaceae; genus Streptomyces; species Streptomyces sp. NPDC002076. The sequence goes on along the minus strand of NZ_JBSFDI010000002.1, from coordinate 159,279 downwards.
GGTGTGGGCCGCGCTGCTGCTGCTCGGCGCGCTCGGGTATCTCCTCAACACCGGTCTGCTGGCGGTCGAGAAGCGGCTCGTCGGCCCCGGATCGTATGCAGGGAGGGCAGCATGACGACGGCCACGGTGCGCGAGGCGGTCGTACGGCTTCTGCGCGACACCGGCATGACCACGGTCTTCGGGAATCCGGGGTCCACGGAACTGCGGATGTTCCGCGACTGGCCGGACGACTTCACCTATGTCCTGGGCCTGCAGGAGTCCGTCGCCGTCGGCATCGCCGCCGGGCACGCGCTCGGCACCCGGCGTGCCGCCTTCGTCAGCCTGCACTCGGCCGGCGGGGTGGGGCACGCGCTGGGCGCGGTGTTCAACGCCTTCCGCGACCGGGTGCCGCTGGTGATCGTGGCGGGACAGCAGGCGCGCTCCCTGATCCAGCTGCGCCCGTTCCTCGGCGCCGACGAACCGACCCTGTTCCCGCGCCCGTACGTGAAGTCCGCCCGCCAGCCGGAACGCGCCGAGGACGTGCCGGCGGTGCTCGCCGAGGCGTACCGGATCGCCATGACCCATCCACGCGGCCCGGTGTTCGTGTCCGTGCCCGAGGACGACTGGGACCGGCCCGCCGAGCCCGTCACGCCCCGCACGGTGCACTCGGCGTTCACGGCCGCCCCGGACGCCCTGGACGCGCTCGCCGCCCGGCTGGAGACGTGCGCGCGCCCGGCGCTCGTGGTGGGGCCGGGCGTGGACGACGAGGACGCGCTGGACGAGGTCCGGGCGCTGGCCGAGCGGATCCGGGCCGGGGTGTGGATCAGTCCGCTCTCCGGCCGCTCCGGCTTCCCGGAGTCGCATCCGCTGTTCCAGGGGTTCCTGCCGCCGATCGCCCGGCAACTGGCGGCGCGCCTGGCGCCGTACGACGTGGTGGTCGCCCTCGGCGCGCCGGTGTTCACCTATCACGTGGCGGACGGCGGCCCGCCGCTCGCGCCCGGCACCGAGCTGTTCCATCTGGACTGCGACCCCGGCCAGGCCGCCTGGCTGCCCACCGGCACCAGTATCGTCACCACCCTGCGGCCCGCCCTGGCCCGGCTCGCCGGGCTGCTGACGGAGCCCGACCGCGACCCGCCGCCGCCCCGGCCCGCGCCTACCCCGGCCCGCGCCGACAAGCACATCACGCCGGAGCTGTTCTTCGATCTGCTGCGCGCCCGGCTGCCGCGCGACCGGGTCCTCGTCGAGGAGGCGCCGAGCCACCGCGACGCGCTGCACGCGCGCGTACCGGTCGAGTCGGGCGGCGGTTTCCTCACCACGGGCAGCGGGGCGCTCGGCTGGGGACTGCCCCTCGCGGTGGGCCGGGCGCTCGCCGACCGGCGCCGGGTGGTGTGCGTGGTCGGCGACGGCTCGGCTCTTTACTCGGTGCAGGCCCTGTGGAGCGCGGCCCGGCACGCGGCTCCGGTCACCTACGTCCTTCTGGACAACGGCGGTTACGCGGCCGTCCAGGCGCTGGGCCGCCGGATCGGCATCGCACCCGTCCCCGGTACGGACATCACAGGCATCGACTTCGCGGCCCTCGCCGAGTCCTTCGGCTGCCCCGCGGCCCGCGCCGAACACCCGGACGAGCTGCCGGCCGCGCTGGACCACGCCCTGGGCCGGGGCGACGACTCCGGACCCTTCCTGCTGCACCTGCGGGTCGGCGGCAGCGCGGGCACCCTCTACGCGCCCTGGGCCGGGTGACGGATGCTGCGCCTGGATTCCGTCAGCCGGCACTTCGGCGACCAGCACGTCCTCGACGGCATCACCCTCACCGTGCCCGACGGCCAGCTCCTGAGCGTCGTCGGGCCCTCGGGCTGCGGCAAGTCCACGCTGCTGCGCACCATCGCCGGACTGCTGCCCGCGCAGGAGGGCACGATCACCCTCGACGGGACCCCGGTGACCGGCGTACCGGAGCGGCTCGCGGTCGTCTTCCAGGAGTACGGCCGCTCGCTGCTGCCCTGGCTCACCGTCCGCGACAACGTGGCCCTGCCGCTGCGCCGCCGGGGCCTCGGGCGGGCGGCCCGCCGGGCCGAGGCCGAGACGATCCTGGAACGGGTCGGCCTGCACGGGGTCGCCCGGCGCCGTCCCGGCGAGCTGTCCGGCGGCATGCAGCAGCGTGTCGCCATCGCACGCGCCCTGGTCTGCCGGCCCTCCCTGCTGCTGATGGACGAGCCGTTCGGCTCGCTGGACGCGGGCACCCGCGAGGACCTGGAGGACCTGCTGCTGGAGGTCCACCGGACGAACGGCACGACCATCGTGTTCGTCACCCACGACATCGACGAGAGCGTGTACGTCGGTGACCGCGTCGTCGTCCTCTCTCCCGGCCCCGGCTCCCGCGTGGTCCGCGATCTGCCGGTCGGCCTGCCCGGCGAACGGGACCAGCTCACCACCCGGAGCCTGCCGGGGTTCGTGAAGCTGCGCACGGAGGTCGGACGGGCCGTGCGCGGCGGCGGCTGAGGCATCCTGGGAGGCGTACTCGGGAGGCCGGGAGGTGCTGGCATGCGGTGGTGGGCCGGTGGATGTGCGATCGCTGCGGTCGTCGTACTGGCGGGGTGCGGGGCGCCGACGGGGCGGGGAGCGGGGGCGGGAGCCGGTACCGGAGCGTCCGGGAGCCGGTCGGCGCGGCCGTCCGGGTCGCCCGGCGCCACGGAGACCCCGAGCGGATCGGCATCCTCCGGTGGGACGGTCGCGCCCTCCGGGGCGCCCTCGGCCCCGGCACCCACGTCCCCGGGCGGCTGCGTCGCCGGGCAGGCGGACGTCTCCGTGGCCCCCGGTGGCCCCGTCCGGCGCCGGCTGTGCGTGCGCCCCGGGACGGTCGTGGCTCTCACCCTGCTGCCGCGTCTGGACGACAAACGGTGGACGGGTGTGCTGAGTTCGGCGCCGGCGCTCGTGGTGGCATCGGACTGGCGGGTGGACGCGGACGGCACCGCGCACGCCGCCCTGCGCTGCGCGGGCACCCGGGGCGGTACGGCGCAGGTCACCGCCGCCGCCAAGGCGCCGGACATCGCCGGTGCCGCGCGCCCGGTCTTCACGCTGGACGTGGACGTGGTGCCGTACGCGCAGGAGGGGTGACCCCCGGGGCTCGGGAGTCACCCCTCCTGATTCAGCGGGAGGTCAGCGGAGGTCGCACAGCTTGACCGTGTAGATACCGCGGCCGTGCGTGGCGGCGTACAACGTGCCGCCGTCGGGGCTCGTCTTGAGCTGGAGCACGGCGACGGCCGGCAGGCTGCCGATCCGCTGCCAGGTGGTGCGGCCCGGCGCGCGGTAGACGACACCGAGGTCGGTGGCGACGGCGAGGCCGCCGTCCGCGGTCACCAGCGCGGAGTCGGTGGGCACGTCGGGCAGGTTGGCCGAGATGTCCTTCCAGGTCGTCCCGCCGTCGGTGGACTCGAAGACATGGCCGACGCCGGCACCGGGGCCCTCGGTCCAGTGCCGGGAGAAGCCGTTGACGGCGAGGAAGACGTGGTCGGCGTTCTTCGGGTCCACGGCGAAGCCGCTCAGGTACCGGTTGGGCACCGTGCCGTCGGCGGGCAGGCTGATGTCGTGCCAGCCGGTGCCGTCCGCGTTGCCGACGGCGATGCCGCGGGCGAAGCCCTGGTTGTTGCAGGGGCCGCACCAGGCGGCGTAGATCTTCCCGCCGGAGGCGGCGACGGCGGTCGCCACCCGGCCGGCGCCGAAGTCGTGGACGCTGGTCCACTCCTTGCCGCTGCGGATGGCGTAGCCGTGGGTCTGCACCCAGATGTGCCGACCGCCGGCGACCCAGGTGTTGCCGTCCTTCATGTCCGCGGCGAGCGGGGCGATGAAGCGGGCCTCGCTGGTGGCGTTGTCGGGCGGGGCGACGGAGTACGAGGTGGCCTTGCTCGGGTCGGTGGCCCAGCTGCCGTCGTTCACCGCGCAGTTCTGGGTGACCTGGACGGCGAGGTAGACGTACTCCTGGGCGATGTCGCAGCCGTTGGCGGGGTCGGTGAGGGTGTCGCCGCCGTCGCCGCCGAAGTTGGAGCCCATGACCTTGTCGTCGCCACGCAGGATGGACTGGCCGTTGTCCTGCAGGCCGCCGGTGACGGACAGGCCGCCGTGGTCGAGGTCCTTGCCGATACCGACGGAGTAGTACTGGAGGGTGTCGATGGTGCCGTCGTTGAGGGAGGTCCAGTCGGTGGCGTGGCCGGAGGCGTCCTGGGAGCCGTTCACCGGGCGCTTGTAGACGCCGCCGTCGTTGCCGACGTACACGAAGCTCTTGCCGTGGTAGCGGCCGATCGCGACGCCGTGCTGGTCGGAGTGGGTGGTCGGGTTGCAGTCACCGGTCTGCTTGGCCGGGTCGATGCTCCAGCAGGAGAAGGTGAAGTTCCAGTACGGGCCGACCGTCGACCAGTTGGCGCCGCCGTCCTTGGACTCGTAGACCTCTTCGAGGCCGGCGTACACGTGCTGCGGGTCAGCCGGGTCGACGGCGAGGAACTGGTTGTACCAGGCCTGGACGCCGGGCATGTAACCGGCCGTCGTCAGCGCCGAGTTGTCGGCGGCCAGGCCCTTGTAGTCGGCGATCTTCGTCCAGGGGCCGGTCGGTGAGCCGGACTTGGAGACGTAGATGCCCTCCAGGCCGCTGTCCGGGTTGGTGCTCAGCTGCTGCGGGGACTGGTCGATGGCGTAGTAGCGGGAGCCGTCGGCGGAGCGGGCGAAGGTGACGTTGCCGACGTTGCCGGCGTCGGCCGGGAGGTCACCGAGGCCGCTGGTGATCCGGGTCCAGGTGCCGCCCACCTTGGTGTAGAAGCCGTTGTAGTCGTCGCCGCTGCGCCAGCCGACGGCGAGGACCACCTTGGACGGGTCCTTGGGGTCGATGGCGATGTCGTTGGCGATGTTCTTGTACGGCGCGTTCGGGTCGCCGGCCTTCGCACCGCCCGGCAGGAAGTCCGGGTTGGGCGCGAACTCCAGCTTCCAGGCGCCGCCCAGGTTCTTCGTGGAGTGGCTCCACACGCCCTTGCTGGTGGCTGCCCACACCTTGCCGCCGCCGAAGCGCAGCTCGTGGATGGTGGTGCTCTCCAGCTCGTCGCCGCCGACCCGGCTGCGCGCCGAGAAGGTGCCGTGGTGCGGGTGCGTGAGGACGTAGACGCCGCTGCCGAGGTAGGCGTCGGCGTTGGTGGTCGCCTCACCCGTGCCCAGCCACAGCCGGCCGGCGCCGTCGAGGGCGAGGGCGCCGGTGGACTGGGCGGGCAGCCGGTCGCTGATGGGCTTCCAGTGGCCGCCCCCGCTGCGCGAGCGCCACACGCCGCCGCCGGCGCTGCCCGCGTAGACGTAACCGTCGTCGTCCGCGGCGATCGCCGCCATCCGGCCGGTGACGTTCCCGCCGCCGCCGCTGGAGTTGGAGTCGATGTCGCGGTAGCGCGGGTCGTCGGAGTTGTACGGCAGGTCGGTGATGTTGCGCCAACTACCGCCGGTCCGCCGGAGGTTGTTCAGGTCGTGCCAGGCCGCGCCGTACGCACCCGGTGCGACCACACCCGGGGAGGTGCGGGCCTCGGCGTACTGGTCCGCGCCCTCGGCGATCTCGTCCGCCTCGTTGCCGTCATCGCCGTCCGCCGCCACATGCGGCGACATGGCACCCGCGGACTGCTCGCGCTCCTTGGCGAGTTGGCCGAGGACCCGCACACCGAAGGGGCTCACCGATCGCCCCGAGGCGGCGGACGGGGGTATCGCGACCAGTGCGGCGGACGCGGCGAGCGCACAGACGGTGAACCACCGTCTTCTGCGGGTTGGTACGGACACCAGGGACCTCCTGAAGGGCATCGACACTGCCGACCAGGAGACCCGATCACGCCCGCCCGAAAACATCCGCCGCTTGGCGAAATTTTGACGAGAACCTGCCAGTACTACCGCTCCGGAAGGTGATTCTTCCGGGCGGCCGGGGAAGCCGCCACGCCCTGGGTGCGCACCCTGCCCACCGTCTTCAGCAGCCGGTCGGCAGGGGCGCGCAGCTGCGGATGGGCGTTGACCGTGTTCCGCAGCCCCCGCACCGGCCTGCGCCACAGCCGGTGGGCGAGCGCCACGGGGTGCGGGCGGGCCGCGAAGCCCTCGGCGACCCGCAGTTCACGGGTCTTGAGCCAGTCCTTGTACTCCTTGTCGCCGCGCCCGAGGTCCACGAGGGTCACCCCGTGCCGGGCCGCCGCCTCGGCGGTCCGCAGATGCATCATCAACCCCGGTGAGTAGTAGTGCAGTTCGGGGTCATAGGCGGTGAACCAGGCCGCCAGCACGGTGCTCGACCGGGGCCCGAAGTGGGCGGCGACCGGCCGGTCGCCCGCGTACAGCACGGACAGCACTCCGGTGAAGTGCTCCTCGCGGACGCGGAAGAGATGGTCGACCAGGCCGACGATCCACGGCCGGGAGAACCGGTCCATGCGGCCGGTCCTGCGGTACTGCGCGGACTTCCAGCGCATGAGGGTGCGCAGCACCTCCGGGTCGCGCTCGTCGAACTCGAACCGCACCTCGCCGATGTCCCGGCCGAGCCGCCGCTCCTTCTTCAACGTGGTCTTGGCCAGGCTCGGGTAGGTGCTCCGCAGCCACTCCGGGTAGCCGCCGTCGCCGGGCTTCACATCGATCACCGGCGAGGCGAAGGTGCCGGTGACGTGCGGGGCGAACGGCCGCTGCTCCTGGACGAGATGGTCGAACTCGAAGATGCTGAGCCCGCAGGCCCGCAGCAGGTCCCCGGCGTTCCAGGTGACCCCGGGCCGGTGCACGAGGGCCTGGCAGTCGGACAGTCCGAGCCCGATGGCCCGTCCGGTGCCGAACGGCCCCCGCTCGTACGCGAAGAACCCGGCCGGTTCCCCGCCCTCGTGCAGGACCGCCACCCGGGCCCCGCGCCGGTATCGGCCGACGCCTGTCGCGAACTCCGGTGCGAGGAAGGGATTGGAGTACTCGGGCGACTCGTCCATCGCGCGGTGCCAGGCCCCGCACAGCTCGGGCGTCAGCTCGCCGGGTCTGTGGATGGTGATCTCCACCTCAGTTCGACCGCCCTTCCGCAGGCTCCGCGAGCGGCGCGCCCGAGGCGGCGCAGACCGGTGAGGCGTGTGGATCATGGCTCATGGATCGCATGGGCGACCGCTCCCCCCATGACGCGCCGGGCGCGTCCTGCCACTCGTTCCGATGTGCGCCGCATCCCCTCCGCGCGCGACTGCTCAAACGTCGCGAAACAGGGCGCACACTGTCAAGGGTGCCTCAGGCGACGGATGATCCGCCACGGGTCCGCCGACTTCGTGACAAGTCTGCTGCAATCCGCCTCATCGGGGGCGGCGGCCCGGCTGTTCCGCCGTGGCGTCCAGGTCCTGAGTGCCGATCACCGAGAGCAGCTCCAGCTGGGCGGCTCCCTCGGTGCCGGGCGGGGCGCTGAACCACAGCAGGCGCTGCCGGCCGTCCTCGCTGAAGAGGCTGTGACAGTCCAGCTCGATGACGCCGAGCGAGGGGTGGACGATCCGCTTGTGGTCGGTGCGGCGCAGGGCCACCTCCCGCTGCTCCCACAGCTCGGCGAACTCCGTGCTGCGCCGCAGCAGCGTGGCCACCAGCCGGGTGACGTCGGCGTCCTTGGCGCGCCGGGCCGCGACCGCCTGGAGGTCGGCGGTGAACACCCGGGAGTGGTGCGGATGGTCCTCGGCCGGGTAGAGGCCGCGGGCGGCGGGGTCGGTGAACCACCGGTACACGAAGCCGCGCTGCGGCCCGCGTCCGCTCGGCATCTCACCGAGCAGCGCCACGGCGAGGGGGTTCTGCACGAGCGGTTCGTGCAGGTCGGTGATGACCTGGGCGGGGGTCGTGGTGAGCCGGTCCAGCAGGCCGAGGAGGGCGGGCTGGACGAGCGCGGTGGGCCCGGACGCCTCGGCCGGCAACGGGCGGTCGGCGAGGTGGAACAGATGGTCGCGTTCGTCGCCGCCGAGCCGCAGCGCGCGGGCGAGGGCGGCCAGGACCTGCGCCGAGGGCTGGGCGCCGCGGCCCCGCTCCAGCTCGGTGTAGTAGTCGGCCGACAGCCCGGCCAGCTGGGCCACCTCCTCGCGGCGCAGACCCGGGACCCGGCGCCGCGGGCCGGTGGGCAGGCCGACGTCGGCGGGGCGGACCCGGTCGCGCCGGGACTTCAGGAAGGCGGCCAGCTCGGCATGGTTCACGCCCTCCATGGTCGCGCCCCGGGGGACGCGTATCCAGGGGTTGCCGACCCCAGGGTGAGCGCAGCCGTGGCTGGCCCGGGCGCGGCGGCCCAGGCTGAAGGAGTTCCGCACCGCCCCGTCCGGCAGGAGACCGCTCATGTCCGCTGAGGAAACAGCCACCCGGGAAACAGCCGCCCAGGAATCGACGCCCCGGGAGTCGACTGCCCGGCCCCGCGTGGCCGTGGTCACCGGAGGCTCGCGCGGCATCGGCCGGGCGACCGTGAGCCGGCTCGCCGCCGAGGGGTACGCCGTGGTGATCGGGTACGCCGGCAACCGCGAGTCGGCCGAGGCCGCCGTCGAGGAGGTCACCGCGGCCGGCGGCAGCGCGGTCGCCGTGCGCGCCGACGTCGCCGACGAACAGCAGGTCGCCGAGTTGTTCGGGACGGCCGCCGCGGAGTTCGGCGGGGTGGACGTCGTGGTCCACGCGGCCGGCCGGATGTATCTCGCGCCGATCGCCGAGCTGGACCTCGCGGAGCTGGACGCGCTGCACCGCACCAACATCCGCGGCACGTTCGTGGTCGCCCGTGAGGCGGCCCGCACCCTGCGCCGGGGCGGCTCGTTCGTCGCCTTCTCCACCTCCGTGGTGGGCCTGGCCTTTCCCACCTACGGCGCCTACAGCGCGAGCAAGGGCGCGGTCGAGGCGCTGACCCTGGTGCTGGCCCGCGAGCTGCGCGGCCGGGACGTCACCGTGAACACCGTGGCCCCCGGGCCCACGGCCACCGAGCTGTTCCTGGACGGCAAGGACGAGCAGGCCATCGCGCGCCTGGCCGCCCAGCCGCCGCTGGAACGCCTCGGCACGCCCGCCGACATCGCGGAGGTGGTGGCGTTCCTCGCCTCGCCGGCCGGCCACTGGATCAACGGCCAGGTCGTGCGCGCCAACGGCGGCATCGTCTGACCCTCCCGGCCCCATCCTGTCCCGATCCCCACGCCATCGAGGAACCATGACCACGGACACTCCCCGAACGACCACCCACACGCCCCGGACCATCCTGGTCACCGGCGCCTCCAGCGGTTTCGGCGCGCTGACCGTGCGCGCCCTCGCCGACGCCGGCCACACCGTCTACGCGGGGATCCGGCAGACGGCCGGCCGCAACGCACCCGCCGTGGCAGGCCTGGACAGGTACGCGGCCGAGCACGGCGTGTCGCTGCACGCCGTCGAACTGGACGTCACCTCCCAGGACTCCGCCGACGCGGCGGTGGCCCGCATGCTGGCCGCCGAGGACCGGCTGGACGTGCTGGTGCACAACGCCGGCCACATGGTCACCGGGCCCGCCGAGGCCTTCACGCCCGAGCAGCTCGCGGACCTGTACGACGTCAACGTGCTGGGTGCCCAGCGCGTGAACCGGGCCGCGCTCCCCCGGCTGCGGGAACAGGGCGAGGGCCTGCTGGTATGGATCGGCAGCTCCAGCACGCGCGGCGGCTGTCCGCCCTTCCTGGGGCCGTACTTCGCGGCCAAGGCGGCGATGGACGCGCTGGCGGTCAGTTACGCCGGTGAACTGGTCCGGTTCGGCATCGACACCGCGCTCGTCGTGCCGGGCGCCTTCACCTCCGGCACGAACCACTTCCTGCACGCCGGCGCCCCCGCCGACACCGGACGCGCGGCGGCCTATGCCGAGCGCTACGGCACCCTGCTCGCGGACCTGGACAAGCGGCTCGGGGCACTGGTCCCGCCGGACGCGGACCCGGCGCAGGTCGCGGCGGCCGTCGTACGACTGGTGGACCTGCCCGCCGGCCGCCGGCCGCTGCGCACCCATGTGGACCCCGCCCGTGACGGCAGCGAGGTCGTCTCCGCGGTCGCCGACCGCATCCGCGCCGAGTTCTTCCGCCGCGCCGGCCTCGACGACCTGCTCACCCCGGGCAGTTCCCTCTGACACCCCTCGAATCAAGGAGGAAAACCCATGCCGTTCGCGAATTTCAAGGTGCCCGCCGGAAGCCTGGACGACGAGCAGAAGGAGCTGCTCGTCACCCGTACGACCGAGTTGTACGTCGAGATCTACGGCGAGCGGGCCCGCGCCGCCACCATGGTCCTGGTGGAGGAGGTGGCGGACGGCGGCTGGGGCATCGGCGGCGGTGTCCTGAAACTCGCCATGCTCCAGGAGCCGTCCGGGGGCTGACTGGCACACTGCCCGATCATCGTGGCACTCACGAAAGGCGGTACGCCATGTCGTCGCATCCCGAGCCTGCCGAGCTCCTGGCCGCGATGCCCTTCGCGGCCGGGCTGGGCATCGAGTTGAAGGAGGCCACCGCCGAGCGCACCGTCGGCTCACTGGCCTGGTCCCGGCAGGCGTGTACGGCGGGCGGTGCCCTGCACGGCGGTGCCCTGATGGCGCTGGCGGACAGCGTCGGGGCGGTGTGCGCCTACCTCAACCTGCCCGAGGGGGCGACCGGTACGTCGACGGTGGAGTCCAAGACGAACTTCCTGCGGGGGGTCACCTCCGGGCACGTCCGTGCCATCGCCCGGCCGCTGCACCTCGGCGGCACGCTCATCGTGGTGCAGACGGACCTGCGCGACGACCGGGACCGGCTGGTCGGCCAGACCACGCAGACCCAGATCGTGCTCCGGAAGAACGCGGGCTGAGCGACCCGCCCGCGAAGGCCGGCCCCTGCTGTCGAGGGGGTCGGCCTTCGCCGTGTCCGGCCGGGTTCCGGGCCCTCGCTATTGACATGAACCTGCGTCAGCCCTGAGGCTTCCTGCTTGAAGTTGCTTGATTCAAGCCTGTTTCGAGCGTTTCCACGCACCAGAGCAAGAACAGTCAGTCCGCAGTACTGCGAGGGGAGCTGTTCCGCCGTGCAAAGATCGCGAAGACTGCGCCACCGTGTGCCGTGGCCGGCCTGGGTACCGCTGGGGCTGGCGACCGCCCTGGCGGGAACCCTGCTCGCCGCCCCGGTGCCCGCCCGGGCCGCCGCCACCTCCGGCGCCGTACTCGACGCCGCGCACAGCAGCGTCAGCTGGCAGAGCCCGGTCTACGCCAAGGGCACCGGCGGCGGCACCGAGAGCTGTCCCGACCCGGCCGCCGACCCCGACGACAAGGTCTGCGACCGCTTCGACCTGACCGTCTCGGTGCCGGACGGCTACTGGGACGACAACCCCGAGGGCGGCGTCCCCCTGTCGATCAGGTGGGAGAAGCCCTCCGACGACTTCGACCTGTACGTCTACGACGACCACGGCAGGCAGGTCGCGTCCAGCGCGGGCACGGCCGACCCCGAGGCCACGGTGATTCCGCGGGCGTCCGGGACGTACCACGTGGTGGTCGTGCCGTACGACGTGCACGACAACTCCTTCACGGGCGCCGCGTACCTGCCCGCCACCACGGACGCGGGCGATCTCACGTCCTTCTCGGGCGGCGACGGCAGCTACACCGTCGAGGCGGGACAGCTCACAGCGCGGGCGGACTTTCTGACGGGAGGCCAACTGCGGCTGCAGGCCGACCCGTCCGGCTCGCTGAGCGATCCGGCGGGCACGGCCATCGTGCGCAAGCAGCCGGCCGTGGAGCGGCGCACCTCGTCCTTCGACGCGGGCGACTACTACGGCATCCGCTCGCCGCAGGCCGTGCTGCGCGTGTACAAGAAGCCGCTGCGTTTCGGGCTGTACAAACCCGACAACCGCACCCGGATCTGGCAGGAGGACAAGCCGCTGCGCTGGTCCACCGGCGGCATGCGGCAGAGCCTCATGCGGGGCGCGGACGAGCAGTTCTTCGGCGGCGGGGAGCAGAACGGCAGCTTCTCGCACCGCGGGCGGACGATGTACGTGGCCAACAGCTTCGACTGGAACGAGGGCGGCTACAACAACTCCCAGCCGTTCTACCTCTCCAGCGCGGGCTACGGCGTCTTCCGCAACACGTTCGCGCCCGGCGTGTACACCTTCGGCTCACCGGTGACCACGGGCCAGCAGGAACGGCAGCTTGACGCCTACTACTTCATCGGCGATGCCAAGCAGGTCATCGGCAAGTACACGGCGTTGGCGGGCAGGCCCTTCATGCCGCCGGTGTACGGTCTCGAACCCGGCGACTCCGACTGCTACCTGCACAACGCCAACCGGGGCGAGCGGCACACCCTGGACGCGTTGAAGATCGCCGACGGGTACACACAGCACCAGATGCCCCTTGGCTGGATGCTGGTCAACGACGGCTACGGCTGTGGGTACGAGAACCTTCAGCAGACCGCCCAGGGCCTGCAGGACCACCACGCCCAGCTCGGCCTGTGGACCCAGGACGGCATCGACAAGCTCGCCGACCAGGTCAGGGCGGGCCAGCGGGTGGCCAAGCTGGACGTGGCCTGGGTCGGCAACGGCTACAAGTTCGCGCTCGACGCGTGCGACGCCGCCAAGAAGGGGATCGAGGACAACAGCGGTGCGCGCGGCTTCGTGTGGCTGCCGGTGTCCTGGGCGGGCGCCCAGCGCTGCGGGGTGCTGTGGAGCGGCGACCAGAAGCTGTCCTGGGACTACATCCGCTGGCAGATCCCGACCTATGCCGGGGCGACCATGTCCGGTATCGCCTACAACACCGGTGACGTGGGCAGCATCTACCGCCACGACGCGAAGATGTACGCCCGCGATCTGCAGTGGAAGGCGTTCCTGCCGGCCATCATGACCATGGACGGCTGGGCGACCGACCTCGCCACCGACAAGCCCGCCGACCAGCAGCCCTGGCTCGACGGCGAGCCGTACACCTCCATCAACCGGAAGTACCTGCAGCTGAAGGAGCGGCTGCTGCCGTACATGTACACGCTCTCCGCCGAGGCGGCGAAGACCGGTGTCGGCGCGGTGCGGCCGCTGTGGCTGGAGTACCCGGACGACCCGGACACCCTGTCCGACCAGGCGAAGTACGAGTTCCTGTCCGGCCCCGACCTCCTCGTCGCCCCGGTCTACCAGGACTCCGACACGCGCGACGGCATCTATCTGCCGAAGGGCACCTGGACCGACTACTGGTCCGGCCGCACCTACCAGGGCCCGACCACCCTCAACGGCTACCACGCCCCGCTCGACACGCTCCCGCTGTTCGTGCGCGAGGGCGCGATCGTGCCGATGTGGCCGAAGGGGACGACGAGTTGGCAGATCCGGGACCGGCACGAGCTGGACTGGGACCTGTATCCGGCGGCCCACGGCACGAGTCACTACACGCTGTACGAGGACGACGGGCTGACCCGCGACTTCATCGAGGGCGCCGCCGCCGTCCAGCGGGTCTCCCTGCACTCCGACGGCGGCGGGACGACCGTCTCGGTGGGCGCGAGCAGGGGCGACTACGCCGGCAAGGTGGACGCCCGCTCCTACCGGTTCACCGTGCACGGCGAGGGGGCGCCCGCGCGGGTCCTCCTCGACGGCCGCCAACTGCCCGCCTCCGCCTGGTCGTACGACGCCGACACACAGGTCACGACCATCACCACACCGAGCCTGCCGCTGGACCGGGGCTTCACCGTGCGACTGACCGAAGAGAGGTAAAGGAATCGCATGGTCTAGTCCAAAGAGAGTTGTTGGTCTAGTCCAACTTATTGACGTGGCCGCAACAGCTCCCGGAGGGTGGGCCTCCCCGCCCTGGGGACTCCCCCACTCTCTGGAGGCACGCAGTGAGACGTCTTCGGGCATGTCTGGGCGCGGCGGCGGCCGTCACGCTCGCCGCCGCCGGCACGACCGCGCTCATGACGAGCAACGCCTCGGGCGCGACAAGCGCGCTGAGCAACCGCTGGTACGCCGCCGCCCCCTATCTGATGCCGCTGGACAACGACCCGCCGGACCCGGCCGCCATCATGGACGCCACCGGCCTGAAGGCCTTCCAGCTGGCCTTCGTCCTCGCTCCCAACGGCGGTGGCTGCTCGCCCACTTGGGGCGGGACCGCGCCCGTCTCCTCCGACACGGCCGTGCAGTCGGTGATCAACACGATCCGCGCCAAGGGCGGTGACGTCTCGGTCTCCATCGGCGGCTACGGCGGCACGAAGCTGGGCCAGGCGTGCGCGGACGCGGCGTCCACGGCGGCGGCCTACCAGCAGGTCATCACCAAGTACGGGCTGCACGCCATCGACTTCGACCTGGAGGAACCGGAGTACGAGAACAGCGCGGCCATCAAGAACGAGATCGGCGCGGCCAGGATCCTCCAGCAGAACAACCCGGGGCTGTACGTCTCGGTAACGACGGCCGGTACGGCGGACGGCACCGGCTGGTTCGGCAAGCAGATGCTGCTGGAGGCCAAGTCACAGGGGTTCACCCCGAACAACTTCTCCATCATGCCCTTCGACGGCGGCTTCAACGGGGCGGCGAGCCAGACCAGCGCGCTGACCAACTTCAACTCGATCCTGCAGTCGACGTTCGGCTGGGACCAGGCGACCGCGTACGCCCACGAGGGCTTCTCCGGCATGAACGGCCGCAGCGACTCGGGCGAGTACTTCACCCAGGCCGACTTCCAGACGGTGCTGGACTACGCGACGAGCCACAACATGGACCGCTTCACGTTCTGGTCCCTGAACCGCGACCGGCAGTGCAGCCCGCCCGACAACGGGGGCCGTACCTCCGGGACATGTTCCAGCGTCACCCAGAACTCCTGGGACTTCGCGAAGTACTCGGTGCGGTTCGCCGGTGTCACCCCGCCCACTCCGACGCCGACGCCGACCCCCACGCCGACACCGACCTCCTGCAAGCCCGCGTGGAGTTCCACGGCGGTGTACACACAGGGGAACGAGGTCTCGTACAACAAGCACAACTGGAAGGCCAAGTGGTGGACCCAGAACGAGGTGCCCGGCGCCTCGGAATGGGGGCCGTGGCAGGACGAGGGCGCCTGCTGAGCCACTTGACGTGTCTGGTTCAGACCTCTAGCTTCTCGGGTCATCAGCGACCAAGGATGCGTTCAGCGTTCATCATGCTGAACGCATCCGCCGTCCGCCTCAGGTTCGCGGAAGGGACCCCCACATGACCCGATCCCGGCTCCTCGCGGTGCCGACCACCGCGGGACTCGCTCTCATCCTCGCCCTGCTCGGCAGCCCCAGCGCGGTCGCCGCCGATCCGCATGTCGCCCCCGGCGGCAACTTCGACCTGTCGGTCTGGGAGCTGCAGGAGCCCGTCGGCTCCCCCGGCAGCCCCACCACCATCCCCTCCTCCCGGCTCCAGGGCCCGAACGGCTACCAGGACGCGTACTTCTACACCGACACCCGAGACGGCGCCATGACCTTCTGGGCGCCCGAGAAGGGCGTGACAACCCCGAACTCCAACTACGCTCGCTCCGAGCTGCGCGAGATGAACCGGGACGGCAGCGCCGCCGACTGGGCGCTGTCCGGCTCGCACCGGATGAGCGCGACCCTGCGCGTGGTGTCCGTGACGAAGAACGTGTGCGTCGGGCAGATCCACCTCGGCAGCGGCGGCTCCTCCACCAAGCCGCTGCTGGAGCTGTACTACCACGCGAAGGGCGACATCGTCCTCGGCACGGAGAACTCGCCGTCCGGCGGGCAGACCCCGCACACCGTGGGGCATGTGCCGGTCGGCAAGACCTGGAGCTACACCATCGCCGTCTCCGGCGGGAACACCGTCGACCTGACCGTCAACGGCACCACCACCCACTACGGGATCCCGTCGTCGTTCCAGCAGTACAAGCAGTACTTCAAGGCCGGCTCCTACAACCAGTCCTCCTCGGACAGTACGACCAACGGCGCTCGTGTCGCGTTCTACGGCCTGACCGTCTCCCACCGGTGACACGCCGCACGACCTGCGCGATTGGTGCAAACGGCCGCACGGTCGTAGCGTCGAGTGGACGGTCGAACACAGCACGACGGTGGGAGCGGCCATGCGCGGAGCACTGGTGGGAACGGCGGTCACCCTGGCGGCAGGAGCCCTGCTGACCACGGCAATGACGACGGCCTCGGCCAGTCCCCCGACCCCCCACGGGACCGGCGTGCAGGCCAGTACGGCCCGGCCCGTCCTGGTGGACTGCTTCTTCCACCGGACCGTCCGCCCGACCGACTTCATCCTGGCCTGCGGCGACGGCAACAGCCGGCTCACCGGACTCCACTGGACCCAGTGGGGTCCGGGCGGGGCGAAGGGCGAGGGCGTGAACTGGGTCAACGACTGCAACCCGTACTGCGCCGCCGGCACCTTCCACCAGTACCCGGTCGTCATCCGGCTGACCGGCGAGCAGCAGTGGAAGAAGCATCCGTCCTTCGAGCGCTACGCACAGATCAGCCTGACCTACACCGGCGCCCGGCCGGATGGGTTCAAGCAGGTCATGACCTACCCGCTCTGGGACTGAGTCCCGGCGAGCGGGTAGGCGCCGAGGTCAGGCGAGCTCCACCAGGAGGTCGCCGCCCTCCACCTGCTGGATGCGGTTGATGGCCAGGCGGGAGACCCGGCCCGCCTTCGGAGCCGTGATGGTGGCCTCCATCTTCATGGCCTCGATCGTGGCGACGGTGGCGCCGGCGGCGACCTCGTCGCCCTCGGCCACCGCCAGGGTCACCACACCGGCGAACGGCGCCGCCACATGCCCGGGGTTGGCGCGATCGGCCTTCTCCGTCACCGGCACGTCCGAGGCCGCGGCGCGGTCGCGGACCTGGATCGGCCGCAGCTGGCCGTTGAGCGTGGACATCACCGTGCGCATGCCACGCTCGTCCGCCTCTCCGATCGCCTGCAGCTCGATCAGCAGCCGGACGCCGGGCTCCAGGTCGACGGCGTACTCCTTGGCCGGACGCAGCCCGTAGAAGAACGCCTTGCTGTCCAGCACGCTGGTGTCGCCGAAGGACTGCCGGTGGGTGTCGAACTCCCGCGTCGGGCCCGGGAACAGCAGCCGGTTGAGAGTCGCCCGGCGGTCCTTTGCGAGGCCCTCGCGATCGTCGGCGGACAGCTCGGGCGCCGGCTTGGGCGTGGCCCGGCCCTGCAGCGCCTTGGTGCGGAACGGCTCGGGCCAGCCGCCGGGCGGGGTGCCCAGCTCGCCGCGCAGGAAGCCGATCACCGAGTCCGGGATGTCGAACCTGTCGGGCGTCTCCTCGAAGTCCTTCGGGGAGACACCGGCACCGACCAGGTGCAGGGCGAGGTCGCCGACCACCTTGGAGGACGGAGTGACCTTGACCAGGCGGCCCAGGATGCGGTCGGCGGCGGCGTACATGGCCTCGATGTCCTCGAAGCGGTCGCCGAGGCCGAGGGCGACGGCCTGGGTGCGCAGGTTGGACAGCTGGCCGCCGGGGATCTCGTGGTGGTAGACGCGGCCGGTCGGGGAGGCGAGGCCCGCCTCGAACGGGGCGTAGATCTTGCGGACACCCTCCCAGTACGGCTCCAGGTCGCCGACGGCCTGCAGGTCGAGGCCGGTGGGACGGTCGGAGTGGTCGGTGGCGGCCACCAGTGCCGACAGCGACGGCTGGGACGTCGTACCGGCCATGGAGGCGACCGCGCCGTCCACGGCGTCGGCGCCCGCCTGGATCGCGGCGAGATAGGTGGCGAGCTGACCGCCGGCCGTGTCGTGCGTGTGCAGATGCACGGGCAGATCGAACTCGCGGCGCAGCGCGGAGACCAGCTTGGCGGCGGCCGGGGCGCGCAGCAGTCCGGCCATGTCCTTGACCGCGAGGACATGGGCGCCGGCCTCGACGATCTGCTCGGCCAGCCGCAGGTAGTAGTCGAGCGTGTACAGCCGCTCGGCGGGGTCGCCCAGGTCGGCGGTGTAGCAGAGGGCGACCTCGGCGATCGCGGTGCCGGTCTCGCGTACGGCGTCGATGGCGGGGCGCATCTGTCCGACGTCATTGAGGGCGTCGAAGATGCGGAAGACGTCGATGCCGGTGGCGGCTGCCTCCTGCACGAAGGCGTCGGTCACCTCGGTGGGGTACGGCGTGTAGCCGACGGTGTTGCGGCCGCGCAGCAGCATCTGGAGGCAGATGTTGGGGACGGCCTCGCGCAGGGCGGCCAGCCGCTCCCAGGGGTCCTCGGCGAGGAAGCGCAGGGCGACGTCGTAGGTGGCCCCGCCCCAGCACTCCAGGGACAGCAGCTGCGGCAGGGTGCGGGCGACGACCGGCGCGACGGCCAGGAGGTCCTTGGTGCGGACGCGGGTGGCGAGCAGGGACTGATGGGCGTCGCGGAAGGTGGTGTCGGTGACGCCGATGGTCGGCGACTCGCGCAGCCGGCGGGCGAAGCCCTCGGGGCCGAGGTCGACCAGCAGCTGTCGGGAGCCGGCGGGCGGCTCGCCGGCCGGCAGCGGCGGCAGCTTGGTGACCGGGTCGAGCAGGTCGGGGCGCTCGCCGTGCGGCTTGTTGACGGTCACGTCGGCGAGGTAGGTGAGCAGCTTGGTGCCGCGGTCGGCGGAGGAGCGGGCGGTGAGCAGGTGCGGGCGCTGCTCGATGAAGGAGGTGGTGACCCGGCCCGCCTGGAAGTCGGGGTCGTCCAGTACGGCCTGCAGGAACGGGATGTTGGTGGCCACACCGCGGATGCGGAACTCGGCCACGGCACGCCGCGCCCGGCCCACGGCGGCCCGGAAGTCCCGGCCCCGGCAGGTGAGTTTGACCAGCATGGAGTCGAAGTGCGCGCTGATCTCCGTACCGGCGTGGGTGGTGCCGCCGTCCAGGCGGATGCCGGAGCCGCCCGGGGAGCGGTAGGCGCTGATCCGGCCGGTGTCCGGGCGGAAGCCGTTGGCGGGGTCCTCGGTGGTGATACGGCACTGCAGGGCGGCGCCGCGCAGGGTGATGGTGTCCTGGGCGAGACCGAGGTCGGCGAGGGTCTCGCCGGAGGCGATCCGCAACTGGGCCTGGACCAGGTCGACGTCCGTGACCTCCTCGGTCACGGTGTGCTCGACCTGGATGCGCGGGTTCATCTCGATGAAGACGTGGTTGCCGGCGGGGTCGAGGAGGAACTCGACGGTGCCCGCGTTGCGGTAGCCGATCTCGCGGGCGAAACGGACGGCGTCGTCGCAGATCCGCTGCCGTACCTCGGGGTCGAGGTTGGGGGCGGGGGCCAGCTCGATGACCTTCTGGTGCCGACGCTGGAGCGAGCAGTCGCGCTCGTAGAGGTGGATGACATTACCCTCGCCGTCGGCGAGGATCTGCACCTCGATGTGGCGCGGGTCGACGACGGCCTTCTCCAGGAAGACGGTCGGGTCGCCGAACGCGGCGTCGGCCTCGCGGGACGCGGCCTCGATGGACTCGCGCAGCAGGGCGGGGTCCGCCACGCGGCGCATGCCGCGCCCGCCGCCGCCCGCGACCGCCTTGACGAAGACGGGGAAGCCGATCTCCTCGGCGGCGCGCACCAGTTCGTCCACGTCGGTGGAGGGCTGGGACGAGCCGAGCACGGGCACGCCGGCCGCGCGGGCGGCGGCGACCGCCCGGGCCTTGTTGCCGGTCAGCTCCAGGGTGGCCGCGCTCGGGCCGACGAAGGTGATGCCCGCCTCCTCGCAGGCGCGGGCCAGTTCCGGGTTCTCGGACAGGAAGCCGTAGCCCGGGTAGACGGCGTCGGCACCGGCCCGGCGGGCGGCGCCCACGATCTCCTCGACGGAGAGATACGCCCGCACCGGATGCCCCGGCTCGCCGATCTCGTACGCCTCGTCGGCCTTCAGCCGGTGCAGTGAGTTGCGGTCTTCGTGCGGGAACACGGCGACGGTGCGCGCGCCGAGTTCGTAGCCCGCCCGGAACGCGCGGATCGCGATCTCTCCACGGTTGGCGACCAGCACCTTGCGGAACATCCTGGATTCCCTTCAGCTGCCTGCCGGCGACGAACACCAAGGTGTCAGCCACGCCCTGCCGTACCTCGCGGCAACCTTAGGGGGTGGCCGCGCATGTGGACGTGCGAAAACCATCACATCGGCGGGGTGGGCAGCGCCACAGGCACACGCGATGGAATCAGCACTCCAGGGAGGTCATCGCGGTGTCCTCCGACCGCTCCTGCGACCCAGCCCGCGACCGTTCGGCGCTCGCCGGTACCGGCACGGTCCGGGGCGGTGCGGACACGGGGGTCACGGATGGGGCCGTGGGCGCGGGCCCGCGGTCCCGGACAGGCAGCAGGGACCGCAGACGGGCCCGCAGTCGTGCGCGGCGGCCGTGCAGCAGGCCGAGGACGATCGCCGAAGCCACCGCGATCAGATGCTCGCGGCCGGCCAGGTTGGGGACGGCGATGGACTCCCACACCATCGAGCCGCCGGTCAGGGTGAACACCACGGGCGCGCGCTTGACCACCGAGAGATAGGTGAACAGGCCGACGACGGCCGCCGACGGTCCGGTGTCGAGCACCCCGGCGTACGTGTGCGGCAGCCCGAAGCCCCACCAGCCGGGACCCAGCGCGATCATCACGCGGGCGGTGAGCGTGCCGGCCACGGTGGTGGCGTAGGAGATCGCCAGCGTCCGGCCCCGGCCCAGGGCCAGTTCGGCCCAGGCGAAGGCGAGGAACAGCTGGGTGATGCCCGCCCACACGGGCAGGTCGAGCGCCGGGACGTACAGAGACACGGGCGTGCGCAGCAGCGACAGCCACAGCGGCAGGTCGGCCCTGACGCCGCCGAGCCGCGTCACCCACACCGCGCCGAGCGGACGCTGGGCGATGGCGTGGAAGAAGATGACGCCGAACGCGGCGACGAAGGCCAGCAGCAGCCCGGACAGTCCGCGCCGCATGAGCCGCCGCACGGGTTCGACAACGATGGCGTGCCACTCGCCCCGCAGCGTGCGCCCGGTGAAGCGGGCGAGCCGTGCGAGCAGCGCGCGGCACCACTCGATGCGCGCTTCAGTCGTCATGAGACACGGCAGCCCATCGCCTTCGGCTCCCCCGTCATGTCCATCGCCCCCTTCACCCCGGTCCCGGCATTCCGGCCTCGGGGCGTTTTTTAGTGATCCACCCGTTTCAGCCGCCATCGTAGAGATGTGCGGATCAAGTGCCGGTGCCGACTTCGACGAGGGCGGCGGGGCGGGCGCGGGGATTGTGGTGCAAGGCCGGGTGGTGCGGGCGGCCGCCGCCGACGCCGGCCGCCGTCCGGAACTCGTCGATCACCTGCTGGTCGCGCCGCTGCCGTTCCGACATGCGCCCGGTCCCTCCCCCGGTGTGGGCCTCTGTGGTGGTGAGACCCGATCGGTGACAGTTCAGCGAGCCGGGAGGCAAGCGTCAAGATCCTTTACGGAGGGACAGGGGTGTGGGAAGACCCACAGGCCCACAGCGGCGGAATCCGGGCCCGGGAGGCAACCTTCACCCCCTCGGATCCGTCCTCCCATGCAGGCCCCTTGAACGGCTCGGCGCGGCGCGGGCCCGAAGCGCGCGAGTCGTTCTCCTCGCGGTCAACGCGCGGGTACAGCCGCTCAGTTCACGGAACGAGCGCGCAACCTTGCCGACGGTGTCGTTCCGGCCGTCCGCGCGCGGCGGCACGGGTGTGCTGATGCTCATCCCGCAGAGGACATCCTCACCGACCCCGCGCCGCCGCTGCCGCGCACCGCCGCGCCGGCCGAGGCTCCGGCCGCCGTGGAGGCCACCGCGGTCCACGAGCCCCACCGCCCCGCCGGAGGAGGGCCCGGCCGGCCTCCCCGAGCGCCGCCGCGGCCGCACCCTCGCCGAGGCCGAACGTTCCCGCTCGGCGCCCCGCTCCGGCGGGCCACGGCCCACGCCCGGCACCGACGCCGGCAAGGCCCGCGCCACCCGCTTCAACAGCTTCCGCCAGGCGGTCCGCCCACCCCGACCTCACACGTCCCGCTCCGCTTCGCCACCGAGGACGTGCCGGTCGGCGACAAGACCATTCGGGAGACGGGGAACCGAACCGGCACATCTCCTTCGGGCACGGCAAGCCGGTGGTCACCCAGAACGACTTGTTCGAGTTGCCGGTGCGGCTGGATTCCCAGCCGCGCTCGGAGCGTTGCTTGACTTGGAGAGCGCTCCAACTCGTAGCGTCGCAGACGTACGGCACGCGGGTGCGCGCATCCGTGTGCCGTACGGAGCGACCATCGAGTGTGTGCAGGAGAGGCTGGGACATCACATGCAGAAGCGCAGTCTGCGGGATCTCGAAGTATCGGCTCTCGGCCTTGGCTGTATGGGCATGTCGGCCTTCTACGGCTCCGCCGACCACGAGGAGGGCATCGCGACCATCCGGCGGGCCCTCGAACTGGGGATCAACTTCCTCGACACCGCGCAGGTGTACGGGCCGCTGACCAACGAGTCGCTGGTCGGCGAGGCGATCCGGGGGCACCGCGACGAGTATGTGCTCGCAACCAAGTTCAACTACCGGATGGACGACGCCGTACCCGGCGACATGTCGACCGTCGGCCGGCAGGACGGCTCCGCCGAGCACGTCCGTGAGTCGGTCCACGGCTCGCTGCAGCGGCTGGGCACCGACCACATCGACCTGTACTACCAGCACCGGGTCGACCCGAACGTGCCCATCGAGGAGACGGTCGGCGCGCTGGGCGAACTGGTCGCCGAGGGCAAGGTGCGGCACATCGGGCTGAGCGAGGCGAGCGCGGAGACCATCCGGCGGGCGCACGCGGTGCACCCGATCACCGCCGTCCAGAGCGAGTACTCGCTGTGGACGCGCGATGTGGAGGCCGAGGTTCTGCCGGCCTGCCGGGAGCTCGGGATCGGCTTCGTGCCGTACTCCCCGCTCGGCCGCGGTTTCCTCGCCGGCCGCTTCACCTCGCCGGACGAGCTGGACGAGAACGACTTCCGGCGCAACAACCCGCGCTTCACCGACGCCAATCTGGAGGCGAACCTGCGGCTGGCGGCGAAGGTGAAGGAGATCGCCGCCGAGAAGGACGTGACGCCTGCCCAGCTGGCCATCGCCTGGGTGCTGGCCCAGGGTGAGGACCTGGTGCCGATCCCGGGTACCAAGCGGCGGACCTACCTGGAGCAGAACGCTGCCGCGGTCGGCATCGAGCTGACCAAGGAGGACCTGACCCGCATCGACGCGGAGCTGCCCGAGGTGGCGGGCGAGCGCTACGACGAGGCGGGGATGCGCGCGGTCAATCGCTGAGCGCCTCAGGAGGTGCCAGCGTCTGCCGTCCGGTGACTGCAGGTCCGTCGTGGTTGTTCGCGCCCGCGCGGCGGTAGCCGCAAATCCGATACAGCCCTGTGCTCCTGCGGGGTGCTGCATTGCGGCGGCCCGCAGGAGCAAGGACGTGCGGCGGATGATCCGGGACAGGGCCCACCCGCCACCCGCCACCCGCCACCCGCCACCCGCCACCCGCAGCGGTATGGCGCAGGCGATCAGGTGGGCCCTGCGGGGCGGCAGCGGGCCCCTGCGCGGCCCTCGGTCCGGATGGGTCCGGCGGGCCCGTACGGTACCGAGGATCGAAGGGCCGTCAGGCCTTGGGTTCCCGGGCGGTGCGGGCTGCCGTCGCGAGGTCCAGGTCAGTGGTCTCGGGGTCAGGAACTGGGAGACCAGAGCGCCTGCGGCGAGGACGGCGGCGCCCACGAGCAGCACGAACCGGGCGCCGAAGTGGTTCAGGCCCATCGGGAGCAGGAAGGTGCCGACGGCCGCGCCGACCCGGCTCATCGCGGTGGCGAAGCCGACGCCGGTGGCACGCAGCGAGGTCGGGAACACCTCCAGCGGGTAGACGGCGGTCAGTGCACTGGAGGCGGCGTTGAGGAAGATGAAGAACAGGAAGCCGCCGACGATGACCGGTGTCGACTTCGGCCACACCGCGACCATGGCGAGCGCGGCGGCGGTGATCCAGAACGGCGGGATGAGCAGCTTGCGCCGACCGGTGCGGTCCACGACCAGACAGCCGGCGGTGACACCGGCGACGGCGGTGAAGGAGTAGACGAGCAACGCGGCGACCGCGTTGTCACCCATGTTCAGGGCGTCGAAGACCTGGGTCCAGAAGGTGCCGATGGAGAAGTACGGCAGCACCAGCACGGCCCAGAACACGCTCGCGAAGACCGCGCTGCGGATGTGATCGCGGCTGAACAGGGCCCGGAATCCCTGGCGTTGGGTCTGCCCTGCCGCACCGAGCTCGGCGGCGACGTCGATCTCGACGCCGTACTTGCGGATGAGGGCGTCGGCCTCCTCGCGGCGGCCCTTGCTGAGCAGCCAGCGCGCCGACTCGGGGATGCCGCCGCGCAGCGCCACGCACACCAGGGCGACGACCGCGCTGCTGGCGAGGGTCCAGCGCCAGCCGCCGCGCACGCCTGCGAAGACGGCACCGACGACGGTGGCGAGGGCGTAGCCGACGTACCAGCTGATCTCCAGGCTGGCCAGCAGTCGGCCGCGGCCCTTGCCGGGGGCGTACTCGGAGAGCAGCGGGGCCCCGATGGCGTACTCGCCGCCGATGGCGATGCCCATCACCAGGCGGATGAGGAAGAGCTGGAGTCCGTCGGTGACGAAGAACTGCAGGACCGAGCCGATCAGGAAGATCAGCATGTCGACGAGGAACACGGGCCGTAGCGGTCGGCGAGGCGGCCGAAGAGCGGGCCGCCGAAGAAGATGCCGATCAGCGGGGAGGCGCCGACCAGGCCCTCCATCACCGTGGACAGATGCAGATCGGTGGTGAGCACGCCCATCGCCATGCCGATGCCGC
The DNA here is from genome assembly GCF_053593835.1 of Streptomyces sp. NPDC002076. Classification (NCBI taxonomy): domain Bacteria; kingdom Bacillati; phylum Actinomycetota; class Actinomycetes; order Kitasatosporales; family Streptomycetaceae; genus Streptomyces; species Streptomyces sp. NPDC002076. The sequence goes on along the minus strand of NZ_JBSFDI010000002.1, from coordinate 134,662 downwards.
CGATGATGTAGCCGTCGATGCCCTCGCCGATCTGGGTGGCGAGCTTCAGCTTGGTGTGCAGGCGCCGGCGTTCGCGCAGGAGTTCCGGGGACGGGGAGACCTCAGGTGTGTCGAACTGGTGTTCAGTCGCAGGCGTCGTTGCCATGAACGGTCCTTTGCCGGGAAAGGGGACGGGGGACGGCGGGAGGGATCAGTCGGTGGGCCAGTGAAGGGCGATGTACTGGGTCTCCAGGAACGCCTCGATGCCCTCGCGGCCGCCCTCCCGGCCCAGGCCGCCCCTGACCAGCCGCAAGCGCCAGATCCGCCTGCCAAACCGGCCGAGAAGCACCGGCCACAGCCACCCGACCAGCCCAGAGACACCGGATACATACGGCCCCTGACCAGCCGCAAGCGCCGGACCCGACTGCCAGACCGGCCGAGAAGCACCGGCCACAGCCACCCGACCAGCCCAGAGACACCGCCGCAGCCACCCGACCAGCCCAGAGACACCGGCGTCAGCCACCCGACCGGCAGGGCAGACGCTCGGTATCGCCCCCCTGGTCAGCCACGACACGCTGGATATCGCCCGACGACCAACCGTGCGGCGGGCGCTGGTATGTGCCTTGGACAGCCATGAGGCGCGCGCTCGGTTTCGCCCCACCGGCCAGGAAACGCGCTGCATGCACCCCGACCCACCAGGAAGCGGGCGGTCCGCCCGGCTCAGCCCAGCGCATGCTCCTCGTGGCCCGGCAGGTTGTACACGTGGAAGGCCTGGCCGATGACCGGCTGGGCCACGTTCCGTACGCGGACGCCGCCGCTGGTCATGCCGTGCTCGGTGCCCGCGTGGGCGTGGCCGTGGACGGCGAGGTCGGCGCCGGCGGTGTCGATCGCCTCCGCGAGCAGATAGCTGCCGAGGAACGGATAGATCTCCTGCGGCTCCCCGGCCAGGGTGTCCGGAACGGGCGAGAAGTGGGTCAGGGCGATCCGGACGTCGCAGTTCCGGTCGGCCAGGTCGCTCAGGGCCGCGTGCAGACTGTCGGCGCACCGACGGCTGTAGCGGACGAACTCCTTCATGAGGGGTTCGCCGAACTCCCCGGCACAGCGTCCGACGAATCCGCCGCCGAAGCCCTTGGTCCCGGCGACCCCGATCCGGGTCCCGCCGTTGCCCACCACAGCGGCCTCTCCCTCCAGGACGTGGGCCCCGGCGTCCCGCAGGATCATGCTGACCTCCTCGGGCCGTTCGTCGTGGTGGTCGTGGTTGCCCAGGACGGCGACGACCGGCACCCCGAGGTCCTTGATCTCCCGTGCGACGACTGCGGCCTCCTCGGTCGTACCGTGCCGGGTGAGGTCCCCGGCGAGCAGCAGGACGTCGGCGCACTCGCGCAGCGTCTCGAAGGAGGAGCGCAGCGTGCCCTGGCTCTCGGGGCTCATGTGGATGTCCCCGACGGCCGCGACGCGGATCATGTCAGGTCCTCTCCGTGTTCGGGTGAGGAGGTCCCGGCGACGAGGATGTCGCAGTGGACGGGATGCCCCGCCAGTTCTTCGCGGGCCATGTGGCAGATGTCGTCCCTGCACTGGCTGGACGGCACGGTGCCGGTCAGCAGAATGGCGTCGCCGCGCAGCTCCAGCCGTACGCCGAGCTCTCCGAGGTCCCCGGTGGCCAGGCGCTCGGCGAGATGGGCGACGCGGTAGTCCAGGTTGCCGGCCGCCGACGGGGGCGGCGGGCTCGTGTCGGTCATGGCTGCCCCTCCTGGGGGTCGATCACGTTCAGCCGTTCGAGGAGGAAGAGGAAGGCGGCCGGCATGGGCTGATCGCCGCAGGCCACCCGGAGCGCGTGCCAGTCGACCTTCTCGCGGACGGCGCGGGCCACCGGCAGGACGGCCCCGAAATCGCAGTAGTGCTCGGAGAAGGCGCTGATCAGGCTGTGGATGAGATCGGTCGGGGAAAGGACGGGCATCAGCACCGAGTCGACCGGCAGGACATGGGCGCGATCCAGCATCTCCTCCGTGACGGGCTGGTGCGCGAGCGCGAAGATGATGTCGATGTTCTGCCCACGGCAGGTGGTCTTCAGCAGCCAGTCCTCGGGCGGGGTCCGGATGGGCAGGCCGGCCTCGCCCAAGGTGGCGGCCACCGCCTCGGCGTCGTCGGGCAGCACGCAGAAGTCGGCGTCGTGCTGGAGGTAGCGGCTGCCGCCGTGGGCGTAGACGGCCACGCTGCCCGCGAGCGCGAAACGGTGGCCGGCGCGTTTGAGCAGAGCGCCGATCTCCTTGGCGGCCTCCAGGATCGCCTGGCTGCGGTCCTGCGGCAGGTCCGGTCCTGGCGTGGCGGGCTGGTCCGGTCCGCCCGAGGCGAGGCGCAGCTCGGTGACCTCCGGGCGCCGGAGGGGAGCGGCGTCCTCCCCGTTGTGCGTCATGGCATCTCCGTTCGCGGCCCCGAGGCCCCGGGTCGGCCGGTTCGGGCCCAGGGGCGTACGGGTACCCGGCGCGATCGCACCGACACGGCGCACGGTCGGGCGGGTTCAATGCGGCTCGTCCGCCCCGACCGGCGCCAAGGTGCCGGGTCGCAGATCGCCCTGCACCGCGGCGACCGCCGGCGTGCTCAGCACGCCGAGGCCGGTGACCGTGCCCCGCCGGACGGCGTCTCGTCGGCCTGCGGCCGCACGGGCGTGCATCGTGTGCGGCCCTGGAGCACGCTGGAAGGATGACGTCCTGGCTCAGAGCGGGTCCGCGGCAGCCGTGGCAGTCGGTACACGCTCTGCTGTTGCTCCCGGTCGCGCTCATCGTGGTGATCACGGTGGTGGACATGCAGGCCCCCACCAGCATCCACCTGGGCCCGGCCCTGGTGATCGCGCCCGCGATCACTCCTTCCTTCGCCGGGCCCCGGACCACGGCGGCCGTCGGGGGGCTGGCACTTGCCGCGCAGATCCTCATCGGCTTCACCCACGGCGGGATCGGCACCATGAACCACATCGTGCAGGTCATCACCCTCGGGGTGCTGACGGTGACGCTGGTGGTCTACAGCGCGCTGCGGGAGCGCCGGCAGGCCCAGCTGGCCCAGGTCCGCACGGTCGCCGAGGCCGCACAGCACGTGCTGATGTGGCCGCTGCCCGAGCAGATCGGCCCGCTGCGGATCGCCTCGCTGTATCTGGCGGCGGAGGACGAGGCGCAGATCGGCGGCGACCTGTACGCGGCGACCCGGTGCGACGGCGCGGTACGGGTGCTGATCGGTGACGTGCGCGGCAAGGGGCTGCCCGCGATCGGCGAGGCCGCGCTGCTGCTCGGCGCCTTCCGGGAGAGCGCCCACCGGCACATCCCGCTCGAGGAACTGGCCGATCTGCTGGAGCAGAGCGTCACCCGTTACGCGGCAGATCTGGACCCGCCGGAGGAGGCGGGCGAGCGGTTCGCCACCGCGCTGCTGGTGGAGATCCCGGACCGGGATCCGGTGACCCGGATGACCAGCTGCGGCCATCCGCCGCCGCTGCTGCTGAGCCCCGGCCACGCCGTCACGGTCCCGAGCCTGCACCCCTCCCCGCCGCTCGGGGTGCACGGCAGCAACACCGAACACACGCTGGACGTCTTCTCCTTCGAGCCCGGTGACACCCTGCTGCTGTACACCGACGGCGTGGTGGAGGCCCGGGACGCCCGCGGCCGGTTCTATCCGCTCACCGAGCGGGCCGCGCTCTGGACCGACGACGCCCCCGAGGCGCTGATGCACCATGTGCGACGCGACCTGCTCGCCCATGCCGGTGGCCGGCTGGACGACGACGCCGCGCTCATCGCGCTGCACCGCACGACGGTCGAGCGACGCCGCCACCACGGCCGGGTCGCCGGCGTGAACGGCTTCCGGCACGGGTGAGGGCGGCCGGCACCTGCCGGAAGGCCGGGGGACGCTCGAAGGCCGTGCGCGCTCAGACCGGGGGACGCTCGAAGGCCGTGCGCGCTCAGAAGCCGCCCACGCTCCACTGCTGTACATCGGCCCCGCTCTTCGTCCACAGCGTCAGCCAGGTGCCGTCGGCGAGCGAGTTGCCCTTCGGGGTGACCGCCTTGCCGAGCCGGTTGGTGATCGTGTTGCCGTCCGGGCCGAAGAGCTGCGAGGTCGCTGAGCTGTTGCAGGTCCACAGGGTCAGGACGGCTCCGTCGGTGCCTTCTGCGTCACCCTGCGGGGTCAGGCACTTGCCGCTCGCCCTGTTCACCAGGCGCCCGTCGATATAGGCCCAGCGCTGGCTCTCGGCCCCGGTGCAGTGCCAGACGGTGACGATGGTGCCGTTCGCGGTGCCGTCGCCCTGGGGTGTGGCGCAGACGAAGCCGGGCTTGTTGAAGTCGGACATCCAGCCCCAGCCGTCGACCGCCTTGCCGGCGCCCGGGTCGACCGAGAACACCACCCGGTGCGGGCCGGCGGAGTCCTCCAGCGCCTCGTTCAGCCCCCACAGCCGCCCCGCCTGCGGGTCCCAGGACAGGCTCTCGGTCAGCCACGGCGCCTGGGTGAGGACGTGCGGGGCCTCGCCGGGCCGGGCGACGTGGATGCAGGAGAAGCCCGAGGGCCAGTAGTCGGGGCAGTCGCCGCTCATGTAGTAGTTCTCGCCGTCGGTGGCCGTGCCCTGCACGTTGTACACGGGCGTGGTGTAGCCCGTGGTGTCCGACGAGACGCGGGTCGGCAGGCTCGTGCCAAGCTGGGACAGCGGCCAGCGGACGATCCGGGCGCCGCCGGTCGTGCGGTTCTCCACCGACACCAGGGTGGGTGTGCCGGTGGACCGGTCGATGCTGAGGCTGCTCAGGCACAGCACGCCGTTGCCGGGGCCGCAGGCCCTCGGGTTGCCGCCCGGGAACGGCTGGCTGTCGGTGTCCGGGGTGACGTCCGGTTTCGTGGTGTAGCGCGCCACCAGCGGCAGGGCCCAGCGGTGGTAGCGGGCCGAGGTCCGGCCGTCGCCGCTCAGTCCGGTGGCCGAACCGGAGGTGTCGTTCATGCTCCACAGGTGCGAGAGGTCGTACACCTGCAGTTCGACACCGTTGGCGACGAAGAGCCGGTCGCCGTACCAGGCGATGCCGTCGGCATGCGACTTGTAGGCCAGTTCCTTGAAGTTGCCCTGCACCGGCTCCACGAGTGCCACATGGCCGTACGTCACCTGGTCGCCGGTCGACTGGGCGATGGAGATGCGGGTGTACGACTCGTACGGGCTGTCGGGGTCGTCCTTGACGTACTTCCCGAAGTACCAGGAGGCGATGTACAGATGCCGGCCCGCGTACAGTCCGTCGGCGGTGGCGTCGTGCGAGCCGGTGAAACCCTGCGGCATCCAGCCGCCGACCAGGGTGCCGGAGGAGTCCCGGTCGGTGTAGCCCGTGCGGTCGTCGGCGTCGTCCCAGCAGAAGCCGTCGTACTTGAGCGCGCCGTTCAGTCCGGTGCCGTGGCACAGGGCCGGCCGGCCCGTACGGGAGTTCAGTACGTCGGTGACGGAGGCCCGGGCCACGCCGGCGGACTCGGCCGAGGTGATCAGCCCGGACTTGTCACCGTCCACGCGGGTCAGGGTGAAGTCCGCGGTGAACGGGTCGAGGCCGTCGGCCGCGTGGGCCGACTGGGCGGGCAGCAGCACGGAGGCGGCCAGGGCCGTTCCGAGCGGGGCGAGGAGAAGGCGCCGCAGGCGCTCGAACGTCTGTTTCACGGCGCACAGGTTAGCCACAGCGGACGCACGGCCGCCGGGTTCAACTGCCTTTGCCGTCACGGCAGGCGTGGGCCCCGCCCCGAGTGGGGGCGGGGCGGGACCGCACGCCCCCCGGTCAGCGCACCGACTTGAGGTCGGTGATCTTGAGGGTCTTCGGGTCGGACTGCACGTCGATCCGGCTGACCTCGGCGTTCGGCCCGTCGCTCCAGGTGAGCGTGACCCGACTGGTCGCGTGGCCGGCGCCGGAACCGGTGTAGGTCACCTTCCACTGCACCGGCACGTTCTGCGCGAAGAGGATGCCGTCGGCGTGCTCCTTCTTCTCGAAGGCGGCGACCTTCTTCTGTGCGGCGGCGGAGAGGTAGAAGGCCCGCAGCGCCTTGGCCGCGTCACCGGCGGACTTGTCGTCGGTGGACCAGACGGCGTCGATGTAGGCGCCGTAGAAGTCGGCCACGTGCTGGGTGACATTGCGCGGGTCGCCCTGGGCGGAGGACACGGCGGCGGCACGGGTGGTGTGGCTCGCGCCGGCGCCCGCGAGGGCGGGCGTCACGGCGGCCAGCGTGAGGCCGCCTGTGAGGGCGACGGCGGTGACGAGGGTCTTGCGGCTGCGGACGGACATAGGTCTTATTCCCCCGGTTTCGGTACGACCGGTCCGATCCCGGCCGTCGACGGACCTTAAGACCTCATTTCCCTCGCACCGGTTCCGCTTTCTCTCGGCTTTTTCCCACTCCGTTCCCGGAACATGAGGCAGTCGGATGGTTGTGCCGAATTCCGGTCGTCTTTCCGTGTCCTTTCGGTCATTCCGCCTCGGACGGCCGGCGGGCGTGCGGTCCCTCGACGAGCCGGGCGAGGTTGTCGAGGGCCATGCGGGTGCCCAGTTCGTTGTCCTCGCGGGGGATGTCGTCGGGGACGCCCTCGTGCAGGATCTCCACGTCCGTTCCGCCGTCGGCCGCGGTGAGCGTGGTCGTCATGGTCATGGTGCCGCGCACGGCATCGTCGTCGGTCTCGAACTCGAACACCTCCACCACCAGCGCGTCGGGTACGAGCCTCGCGAAATGGCCGTGGTAGGTGTCCGTGTGCCCGCTCGACTTGCCCGTGGCGGACGGGTCGTCGTAGCTCAGGGAGACCCGGAAGGTACCGCCCTCCCGGGCGTCGAAGGTATGGACGCGGGCGGTCATACCGGCCGGGACGCGCCAGGCCGCGATCGCGCCGGCGTCGGTCAGGACCCGGTACACGGCGTGCGGGGGCGCCTGCACGCGCCGGGAGACTCGGGTGGTGTACATGGGCCCAAGCTACCGGCCGGGGTGCCGCCGACCCGCCGTACGAAAGGGGTGGCGGGGCCGGGGTCCGGGAGGTGGGTGCGGACCCCGGCCCCTGGTCTGTCGGGGCCTGCGGTCGGCGTGTCAGGGCTTGCGGGCGACCGCGCCGTACATCGCGATGTCCTCGTCGCGGATGTTCCGCTCTCCGGTGCCGTCGGGGTGCCACTTGTGGACCTGGACGATGCCCGGCTCGACCAGTTGAAGGCCCTCGAAGAACTCATGGGCCTCATCGATCGTGCGCAGCCGCATCGGCATGTTGCGGGCCGCGTACTCACGGGCGACCCGGCCCACCTCCGCGGGGGCGAACTCGGCGGTGCCGATGGACATCGCCAGATGGCTGCCCGAGGGCAGCGGCTCCAGCAGCCGGCGTACGACACCGACCGCGTCGTCCGCGTCGAGCATGAAGTGGACGATGGCGATGACGGTGAGCGCGACGGGCTTGTCCAGGTCCAGGGTCTCGCGCAGCTCAGGGGCGTCCAGGATGGCCGCCGGGTCGCGGAAGTCCGCCTCGATGTACGAGGTACGGCCCTCGGGCGCGCTGGCCAGCAGGCCCTGCGAGAGGGTGAGGACGATCGGGTCGTTGTCGACGTAGACGACCCGGGACTCGGGCGCCACGGCCTGGGCGATCTCGTGCAGGTTGGGCGAGGTGGGGATGCCGGTGCCGATGTCCAGGAACTGGCGCATGCCCGCCTCCTCGGCGAGCCAGCGCACGGCGCGGTTCATCCAGTCGCGGTTGGCGCGCATGTGGACCGGGAGCGCGGGCCACTCCCGGGACATGGCGTCACCGGCCTCCTGGTCGGCGGGGTAGTAGTCCTTGCCGCCGAGGATGTAGTCGTAGATGCGGGCGGAGTGGGCGTTCTCGGTGTCGATGCGGTCGGCCGGCCATCCGTTGTCGGGCAACGCCGTGTCTCCATTCGGTCGAGGGGTCAGGTTCTCGCGTACGGGGGCGGTGCGGGCGTGCGTCACAACTCCCTGCGGATCGCGGCGAGCAGGGCCTCGGTCTTCCTCGCGGGCGCGGCCTGGGCGCCGAGCCGGTCCAGCGCCTCCCGGTACACCACGACGTCGTCGGCCTTGTCGAGGTAGACGGCCCCGACCAGGCCGTTGAGGTACACGATGTCGGGCAGTTCGCGGGCCCTGAACCGGAAGAGATGGTAGGCGCCCGCCCGCATCGCCGGGTGCGGTCCGTTGGCGAACGGCATGAGCTGCAGGGTCACATGGGGCAGCCGGTTGATCTCGACGAGGTGATCGATCTGCGCCCGCATCACCGCCGGTCCGCCGACCGGCCAGCGCAGCGCCGTCTCGTCCATCACCACCCACACCCGTGGCGGCGCCTCGCGGGCCAGCAACTCCTGGCGGCGCATGCGCAGCGCGACCCGGCGCTCGGTGGCCTCGGCGGAGGCGTGCGGACTGTCCGCGCCGATCAGGGCGCGGGCATAGTCCTCGGTCTGCAACAGGCCGTGGACGAACTGGTTCTCGTACGCGCGGATCTGCAACGCGGCCTGTTCCAGGCTGAGATAGGCGGCGAACCAGTCGGGCATCACATCGCGGTAGGTGTGCCACCAGCCGCGCTTGTTGGCCTCGCGCACGGACTTCAGGAAGGTGTCGATCTCGTCCCGGTCGGCGACGCCGTAGACCTGGAGCAGCTTCTCGGCGTCCGCGAGGCGCAGCCGGGCCACCTTGGCGGCCTCCATGCGGCGGATGGTGGAGTGGCTGACGCCGATGGCGGCGCCCGCCTCCGCGTAGCTGAGGCCGGCCCGGGTCCGCAGCTCTTCCAGTTGCCGGCCGAGGATCATGCGCAGGACGGAGGGGGCGCCGCCCCAGTCGGTCTCCGCGGTCATGCCCCACCCCCCTCACCAGGTCAAGGGACACCGTCGCACACGGTCGCTCTCCCGGGCCCATTCGATCACGTTCCGGCCGGAGCAGCATGCACTTCGCCACTTGCAAATTTCAACTTGCCGGTTGCGGACCGTTGTTGGGCGGTGCGAGAGTGGATTCACTGCTCCGGCCGACCGAAGGAGCAGGCGGCGCGGCCTGGTTGGGGGAGACCGGGGCCGCATCACGGCCTCGTGGGAGGCATGTCGTCCGCTGCGCACGGTCGGCCCGACAGCGCAACCCCCCACGCGAGGCCGGACGAAAGGCGCACGGCGATGGCTCCGCCCTCCCTCCCCCGACCGCTCCACCACCGACCCGAGAACCGGAGCCCCGCCCAGACACCCCTGCCTCCCGGCCCGTCCCGCCTGTCGGCGTTACCCCGCCAGAACGGTTCCGGGGACCGCCCGGACCTCACCGCTGACCGCCCACACCCGATGCCGAACGACGCGGGCGGGTCGGATGCGGACCAGCCACACCCATCGCTTGACAGCGCAAACCAGCCAACCCGAATACTGGACAGCACGGACCAGTCAGGCCCGGCGCCGGAGAGCGGGGAACGGCGGGGCGGGCGGGTGGACGCCGTCGAGGAACCGCTCCTGTGCGCGGACACGGCGGACGTCCCGGACCGGGCCACGGACGACGCCGGGGCGGGCCCACATCACGCCCCGGGACCCCTGAAGCACCCGGACCGGCCGCCGATCGCGGCCGGCGTCCTGAGACCACCCGGAGGCGGGCGCCTCGGTCGACTCCCTGGGCCCCTCGGCCCCGACCGGCTCGCCTCCGGGGACCCGCTCCCCCGCCGCGCCGCCGCCTTCGACCTGCCCGCGCAGCCGGCGGCCGTCGGCACGGCCCGGTGTGTCGTGCAGGACCTGCTGGCCGCCTGGGGCGTGCCCGACGGCCCCCGGGACGACGCGGTCCTGGTGACCTCGGAGCTGGTCACGAACGCCCTCGTGCACACGGCCGGCGAGCGGATCACCTGCCGGCTGCACGGTACGGCGGACCGGATACGGATCGAGGTCGAGGACCAGGACGGCGGCCCCACGCTGCCGACCGCGCTCCACCCCGGACCCGACGACCAGCACGGGCGCGGGCTCTTGCTGGTCGACACGCTGAGCCGGGACTGGGGCGTGACGCCGGTGTCCGGCCGGCCCGCCCGAGTCGTCTGGGCCGAGCTGCCGTCCGACCACGGCTGACGCCAGGCCCACCGCACCCCCACTCGACCACCCACGGACCATCCCCCACCAGTCCGAAGGATGCTCATGCACATCGCCACCCCCGCCCCGGCCCCGTCCGCCGACCCGTCCTGGACCCGCACCCGCCCCAAGCCCGGCTCCCCGGAACAGTCCGACTGACCCCGGTTCACCCCACCGCTCCCCCACCTCACCCTCCCGTCCCAAAACCACCCCCACCCACACGCCACCCACCCCCGGACCCCGGTACATTCGCCGCCGGTGCGGGTCGTCCGCATCCCTCGGGGCTCGGCGTCCGTACGCGTCCCGTGACGGTCGCTCGGACGCTGGGTCGGGGGTGTGCATGGTCTGGTCGGTGATCCGCCGGAGGCGGGCGGCCACGGCCGGGCTGCCCGTGCCCGGGCGGTGCGGGCCGGAGGCCGGCCGGCATGTCCTGGCCACCGAGCGGCTGTTGCTGTTCACGCCCCGGACCCGGCTGGACGTGGCCGCGGCACTCGCCGCCTGCGCCGATGCCGAGGCGCAGCGCTGGCTCGGCACCCAGGCGGACCTGGTCCTGCCCGATCCCGGCACCCGCAGGGCCCTGCTCGCCTGGCGGCCGGCCGGCGACGACGGCCGCCGGATGCCCCGGATGCTGGCCCAGCCGTACGCGCCCGGCCCGGACGATCCCCTGCTGCTCGTCTGTGTGCGCAGGTCGGACCTCGGCTATGCCGGCGCCCTCGAACTGGAGCACCGCACGGGCGAGATGGGCGGCTGGCTGGCGCCGGCCTGCCGTGGCCAGGGTCTGGGCGCGGAGCTGTTCCGCGCCGGCGCGGATCTCGCCCACAGACATGCCGGAATGAGCACGGTCCGGGCAGGTGCGGAGCCCGGGAACACGGCGAGCCGGCGGGCCCTGGCCCGGGCCGGCTTCGTACCGGACGAGGGGCCGCCCCGGCGCACCCTGCCCGACGGCCGTGTGGTCGAGGCCGTCTGGCACCGGCACGACAGCGCGGCGGCCTCCCGCTGCCGCTGACGACCACCTGTTCACCCCCCACCCCTTCACGGAGAGCCGACGTGACAGACACCGGATTCAGCCCGGATCGGATCGACACCGGCAAGCCGCATTCAGCGCGGATGTACGACTGGTTCCTGGACGGCAAGGACCACTACGTCGTGGACGCCGAGGCCGCGAGCAAGGTGCTGGAGCTCTTCCCGGGCGTCAAGGACACGGCCTGGGCCAACCGTGAGTTCATGCACCGGGCCGCCCGCTTCGTCGCCCGGCGGGGCGTGGACCAGTTCCTGGACGTGGGCACCGGGATACCCACCGAGCCGAATCTGCACCAGGTCGTCCAGGCGGTCACCCCGAGCGCCCGGGTGGTGTACGTCGACAACGACCCGATCGTGCTGCGGCACGCCGAAGCCCTGCTCCGGGGCAGGCCCGAGGGCCGTACCGCCTATCTGCACGCCGATGTCCGCGAGCCGGAGCGGATCGTGGAGTACGCCCGGGAGCATCTGGACCTCGGCCGGCCAGTGGGCCTCTCGCTGATCGCGCTGCTGCCGTTCGTCACCGACGAGCAGGATCCCCATGGTGTCGTCCGGACCCTGCTGGAGCCGCTGCCGTCCGGCAGCTTTCTGACGCTCTCCCACGTCAGCGCCGAGTTCGACCCGGCGGTCTGGGAGCGGATCACGGCCGTCTACCGCTCCGGTGGCACCCAGGTCCAGGCGCGCTCGCACGCCGAGGTGAGCCGGTTCTTCGAGGGCCTGGACCTGTGCGAGCCGGGTGTCGTGCCGGCCACACGCTGGCACCCCGAGCCGGGGATGCGGGTCCTTGGGGAGCAGCCGGTGTACGCCGGGGTGGCCCGCAAGCCCTGAGGCGGCGCAACACCGCCACGGCCGAGTCGATCCGCCGCGACGGCTCCGCGGAGGAGGCCGCCGTGCGCCTGTTCGTACGGCCGCTCGCCGAGCGTCCGAGCGGCGACACGTGGCGGGCCCGTGCCGCCTCGGCGCCGCGCCGAGCACTTCGTGTCGCTCGGCAGGAACGCGGCGGACTCCCGGGCGGCGGCATGCCGAGTCGGGGCCCGGACCATCCCCCGGCCCGTGCGGGACGGCTCAGTACCCGACTCCGGCATGGGTGGCCAACGCCTGGGCGGCGGTGCGCAGTTGCTCGGCCGCCGTGGTGCAGGCGGCGGCCTGCTGCTCCAGCGTGGGACGGCTCCAGTCGGGTGCCGCCGGGCAGCCGCTCAGGGTGGCCGCGGTGGCGAGCAGCCGACGGGCGTAGCCGTCCATGAGGTCGGCGTCGGCCCGCAGGGTGTCTGCGTGCGCGAGGAGTTCGTCGGCCGAGGCCGTGATCGCTCGGGGGGACTCGGTCACCATGGCGGCTCCCACGGGGCTTGGGTGAGGGCAGGGGGCTTCAGCGCGGCATGACGGCGCCGGCGCTGCGATGGAGCATGAACTGGGGGCAGCTCAGGACGAACCGGGGCCGGGCCCGGTCGATGCCGAGCCGGCGCAGCTGTCCGGCGAGGGGTTCGGCCGCCGCGGTGTCCAGCCGCAGCCGCACGCCGGTGCCGCGGTGCAGCCGCAGCCTGCCGTGTGCCCGGACCAGGGTGCGTACGGTGCTGTCCTTCCGTCGGCCGTAGAGGATCCAGTCGGCCTCCGGGCAGCGCATGCCCGGTCCGAGCCGGCCCTCGACGGTGAGCCCGAGGTCCCGGGACCGGACGTCGATCTGCCGGGCCGTCAGGTCGGCCTCGGCCGTCGTCCGCATCGCGGGCTGGCCCCAGATCTCCCGGGCGACCACGCGGGCCTCGTCGCTGGTGACGGCGAGGGAGAGGACGTGACGCCCGCTGCGGCGCAGGTCGGCGCGGCGCAGCAGATCCGCGGCGACGTCGAACGGGCGCGGCCGCCACAGATCGTCGACCAGGACGGACAGCGCGATCTCGGTGTACGGGCCGATCGTGGAGCAGCGGTGCTCGTAGAGCGACAGCATGGCGAGGGCCCGTCGGCCCAGCCGGCTCGGGGTCAGCCAGGTGGCGCCGGGCAGCAGTCCGCGCACCGCGTCGGCAAAGACGGGGAAGCAGAGATGGGCGGCGGCGGAGTCGTAGTAGCGCACCGGTACGTCGACGGGGCCGGCCGTCGTCGGGATCGAGGTGGTCGGCAGGGTGAGGAAGGGGTACCCCTCGGGCGGGTGGGCGCGGTCCTTGAGCAGGTAGGCCTGGGTGCGCACGATCGGGCCGCGGTACGGCGTGAGTGCCGCGTCGATGTCCTCGCGGGCCTCGGGGACCACCGTGCGCAGATGCTCGATGTACTCGCGGAGCATGTGGCACAGCGGGAACTCGTGGGTGGGCCCGGCGTAGTCGGCCTGGTACCAGTGCGGGTGCGGGTCGAACAGGGAGGCCGCGCTCCGGCCGTCCTGGACGGCCACGATGTCGTGCTGGTTGGTGACGACGCCGACCCAGGTGCGCGGGTCGGCGGGCTTCTCGTCGCCGACCGGGGAGCCGACGGCGACGACGTGCGTGACCCGGTAGATGCGGCAGAACTCCTCGTCCTGGGCGAGGTTCAGCAGCGCGCTCCCGCCCTCGCCGTGCCCGATCAGCGCGAGGTCGGCGCCGCGCGGGATGCCGTAGTCCGCCAGGGCGCGCAGGACCGAGCGGGTGTAGGGCGAGTCGGTCGTGAACAGGTTCCGCCGGGCACCGACGACGTCCTGCGGGGAGTGGTTGCGCGGGCGGCCCGGCGTCATGCCGGGCGCCTGGACGACATAGCGGACGACACCGTCGGGACCACGCACGTTCTGCACGAGGATCCGCCCGTCGCTGGACAGCACCTCGATGTTGCGGAGAAACCCGAGGAACGAGCCCTCGGTGGCGATGAACTGCTTCTCCTGGTCGGTGAGGTCGACGGCCTCGGCCGCCCCACGGTCCATGGAGGCGAGGTGCGAGGCGCTGATTCCGTGCAGCGGACGGCGCGGCGGATCGGCGGACGGCTGGCGCCCGGCCGCGAGCGCCCGGCCGGTCTCGTCGTGCTTCGGGTCCTCGTCGAGCAGAGCGCGGACGGCGAGCAGTTCTGCCATCAGTGGCGTTAGCCCGGACAGGGCACGCTGGGCGCCCCGGTCCCGGAACAGTGCGCGCAGGGCCCGTACGGCCTCCAGGTCGCGGTCGGCGGTGACGGCCTGCGTCAGCCGGCGCAGGCCCGGGTCGCGCTCCAGCTCGGGGTGGTCGACGAGCACGGCGGCGAGCCGCAGGCGCAGCGAGGTGACGGCGACCAGCGCGGCCAGGCTCTCCCGGCCCAGCACCGCACCGGCAGCGCCGAGCACCTGGCCCATGCCCTTCGGCGCGGTGATCGCCGAGCCGCCGAGGCCCTCCTTGTTCGTCAGGGCCCGCAGCAGCGCCCACTGGGCGGCGAGGCCGGTACGGGGACGGCGGCGCGCGGAGGTGGTCAGGGGCGGCGCGAACAGCGCGGTGCTGGTGCGCGCGGACACCGCGCGGATGCCCTCGGCGACGTCCACCAGGTCCCGTGCGCACCGGCGCAGCAGCTCGCTGGCGTCCCGGCCGTCCGGCACGGGCCGTCCGGGCGCGTGGCCGTCCGCTCGCATCCGACGCTCCCTCGTTCGACGACGTACGACGACACATGACAGGGTTCAGCCACGCCGGAGGCGCGACCCCGGTCCCATCGTCGGCCAGGGACACCGGGCCCGCACCTTCATCCGTCCAGGTAGCGGACGCCCGCCAGGCCCGGAGGAGGGCGGAGGGGCCATGTCCGGGCGCCGGCCCACGCCGGTCACCGCACCCGACCGTACGAAGATCACGCCGGAGACGCCCGCGGGACACCGGTTCCTCACCCGTTGCTCACGCCGTGGGCATCAACCCCGCCGCGACCGTGGCCCCCAGCTCCCAGCACGCCTCCGTGTCGGCCTTGCCGGGCTCGCCGGTGACCGTCACCGCGTCGGCCGCGCGGCGCCAGCCGAGGCCGGTGGTGATGGCCTCGATGGCACGGACGGCGCCGGTGACGTCGTTGCCGCCGTGCACGTAGTAGCCGAACGGCCGGCCCCGGGTCTCGTCCAGGCAGGGGTAGTAGATCTGGTCGAAGAAATGTTTCAGGGCGCCGGACATGTATCCGAGGTTCGCCGGTGTGCCGAGCAGACAGCCGTCGGCCTCCAGGACGTCGGAGGCGGTCGCGGACAGGGCGGCCCGGCGGACGACGCGGACGCCCTCGATCTCCGGTGTCGTGGCACCGGAGACGACGGCCTCGAACAGCGCCTGGCAGTTGGGCGACGGGGTGTGATGGACGATCAGCAAGGTAGGCACACCCCGCACCCTGCCGTGCCCCCGCGGCGCCTCGCAAACAGACGGGCGTGGCGGGCGGCGCGGCGGGGTAGAGCCTGTGCACGGGGAGGACGGGAGGGGCTGCCGTGACCGGAGCGGGTGCGCTGGAGGCCGATCTCCGCCCGGACCGGCTGCCGGCCGGCTATCGGTGGCGGCCGGCGACCACCGCCGATATCGGCGCGATCCACCGCCTGGTCGCCGCGTACGAACACGAGGTGTACGGCCGTGCCGTGACCGGCGCCGACCGCATCACCGCCGAGCTCACCCTGCCCGGTCTGCGGCCGGAGGGCGACACGGTGCTCGTGCACGACGGCACGGGCACGCCGGCCGGCTACGGCTGGGTGACGGGACGGCGGGCCAGGGTGCATGTGCATCCCGGTCACCGGGGCCGGGGTCTCGGCGGCGCGCTGCTGGCCTGGACCGAGGCCAGGGCCCGGTGCGCGGGTGGCGACCGGCTCGCGCAGACGGTCCCCGACGGCGATGGTGCCGCGACCGCTCTCCTGCGGGCCGCCGGGTACTCCCGGCTGGTCACCGAGTGGCTGCTGCAGATCGCGCTGCCGCATGAACCGGAGGTGCCCGATCCACCGGCGGGCATCACCGTACGGCCGTTCCGGCCCGGCGACGAACAGGCGGCGTACCAGCTCACCGAGGACGCGTTCGACGAGTGGCAGCCGCGCCGGAAGAGCTACCCGGAATGGGCGCGGCACACCGTCGAGCGCGCCACGTTCCTGCCCGCGGCGTCACCGCTCGCCTTCGCCGGCGGCCGGCTGGTCGGGGCCGTGCTGTCGCTGGACGTTCCGGGCCACGACGAGGGATACGTCGAGCGGGTCGCGGTACGGCGCGACCACCGCGACCGGGGCATCGCCCGCACGCTGCTGCGCGAGGCGTTCCGCACCTTCCACCGCCTCGGCAGGCCGGCCTGCACCCTGTGGACGCACTCCGGCACCGGTGCGCTCTCGCTGTACGAGCGCCTGGGTATGACGGTCCGGCACAGCACCACGGTCTACGGCAAGCCGCTCGTCACCGGCTGACCCCGGGACCGGCGGCCGGGGCCGGGGGGCCGGACCGAACTGCGGGGAAAACGTGTTCGATGCCGTCGGTGCCCTCGGTTACGGTTGCGCCCCTGAACAGGAGAACAGGAGGGGAGCGGGAAATGCAGGTCGGGGTGGGGTCCGTGCGGGGCGCGGTGGTCGTGGCGGTGGCGCTCGCGGCGGTGCTCGGCGGGTGCGCGAAGTCGGCGGACGGTGACGCGAAGGACACCTCGGGCGCGTCCCCGAACGCCAGAAGCGAAGGGACCGGGGGGACGGCGACGGCGAGCGGCGGTTCGATCGGCGCGGCCGGTTCGGACTGCGAACTGCCCGTGCGCTTCGACATCGCCAGGCACTGGAAGGCCAAGGCGGTCGACGCCGAGGCGGAGCTGTCGAAGGCGTCGAAGGGTTCCGGCGGCGAGGTGAGCGGGGCCCTCGCCGAGGCCTTCCTGCGCCAGGGGCCGGTCACCGCGGCCTGCGAGATCGACGCCAAGCCGGCGGGCCACATCGGCTTCCTGCGCGTGTGGACGGGCAAGGCGGGCAAGGCCGACGCGGGCGGCGTGCTGCGGGAGTTCGTCGCCGCGGAGGACAACGTCAGCAAGGAGAAGTACCACTCCTTCCGGACCGGCCGCGGCCTGAGGGGCGTGGAGGTGGAGTACCTCTACACCAGCAAGCTCCTGGACGAGACGAAGAACGAGACCGCGCTCGCGGTCAGCACGCCCGACGGCCCGGTCGTCCTGCACCTCGGCGGGATGGACACCGAGGAGCACGAAGCGATGCGGCCCGCCTACGAACTCGCCAAGCAGACACTTGAGTTGACCTGAGCGCCCTGCGCGGACAGGGCGCTCAGGCCCTCCATCCCGGCATCCCCTCAGTAACGGAGACGCCGGGCCCTGAGCAGCATGATCAGGCCGGACAGCGCGAGCAGGGTGCCGAGTGCGGCGGGCCACAGGTGGGCGCCGGTCTCCGCGAGTGCCCCCTGCGTGCCCTGGGGTTGGGGCTGTGCGGGGGTGGGCGGAACGTATCCGGCGGCCGTGGCCTGGGCGGCGGGCGCGGACTGAGCGGGAACGGACCGAGTGGGCGCGGGCCGGCTGAGCGAGGGCGCGGGCGTGGGCCGTGCCGGCTCGGTGGAGCTGTCCGCCTTGGCCGTACGGTGCTGCCCGGCACCGCGGGCCGGCGCGGTCGTGCGGGCCGGCGCGGTCGTGCGGGCCGATGCGGTCGTGCGGGCCGGTGCGGTGGTGCGGGCCGGTGCGGTGGTGCGGCCGGGTGTGGTCGTCGCGTCGGTCCTCGGTTCCTCGCTGGGCTGTGCGGCCGAGGGCGCCGGCGCGGCGGAGGCGGTGGAGGTGGCGGTGGCGCCGGGCTGTTGCGTCGTACCGCCGCCCGGGGCGGCCGTGGTACCGGAGCCGGAACTCGCCGTGGGCGACGCCGTCGTACCAGAGCCGTCGCCGCCGGGGCCGCAGGTGCGACCGGAGTTGATGCAGTCGACCATCTGGCGCATCAGGTCCTCGTCGAAGACGTTGATGAAGTCGCCGTGGTCGGTGACGGGCTTGTGCAGCTGCTCGGGGAAGGAGTCGACCGCGAAGAGGGGGACCGTACGGCCGCCGTCCTGGAGGCTGGGTGCCTTGACGTCGTAGACGATCCGCTCCACCAGCTGCGGGATGGCGCGGAAGCCGGCCGGGCAGGAGCCGTCGGGGGCGGTGAAGGCCACGTGGGTGCGGTGGTTGGCGCTGTCGATGTTGCGGCCGTCCCAGCAGCTCTGGAACCGGAAGCTGCGCACCACGTCGCTGCCCGGCGGGCACAGCGGGTACTTGTCCTTCAGCTGCCGGTCCTCGTAACCGGTGCAGCTCCAGGACGCGTTGGCGTTGCCGGGGCCGTTGACGAAGGCCTTGGCGTCGCCGGTGATGATGCGCAGCAGGCGGGGCATGGCGGTGACCTTGCCGAGCGGGTTGCCGGTGAAGGTCAGCGTGACCTGCTTGGGCGTGACGATCTGGCCCGCGTTGCCCTCCGTTCCGCCGCCCGGGGATCCGGCGTCCCGCTCCTGTGTGCCGTTCTGCAGGCGCAGCACCGGCCAGTAGTACGAGGACTTGTCGCCCTGGTCGACACAGCTCGTCCCGGCCTTCGCGAGGTCGTCGTCGCTCGCGAAGGCGTTGTTGCCCTGGTTGCCGACGTAGTCGTGGAAGTGGTGGGCGCCGTTGGAGACGCCGGGGGCGACGATGACGTTGTCGGAGTTGAACAGACCGTTCGCGTTGACCCCGCAGTCGGAGGTGAAGCTGCCGCGCGAGGCGTCGGCCTGCTGCGGCGGGTTCGACGCGGCGGGCGGTACGGAGGTGATGTCCGCGTAGTCGGAGACGACGGGTCCGTTGCCGCCCTGGCCGGCGCCGCTCGGCTGGGCACCCGAGGTCGGGGTGGCGGAGGACTGGGCGCCGCCACCCGCGCCGTCGCCGCCGGGGCGCAAGGTGCAGGCGGCCAGGGTGTCCAGGCCCTGCGGGCGCTCTCCCGCCCGGTCGATGGCGTCGGTGATCCGGCCGATCGCCGCGGCCCGCTTCTCCTTCAACGGGCTCATGATCGTGTCGTCGACCGAGCCGGAGCCCTGTCCGCCGGCCTGTCCCGACTGCTGGAGCTGCCGGTAGGCATCGGCCGTCTGCCGGTCCAGCAGGGCGAGTTCGCGGTCCACATCGGACCGGGCGGCGTCCGGTACGGCGGTCAGCCGGCTGCCGACGTCGGGGCAGTCGATCGTGGTCATGCCCGCGGACAGGACGCGTCCGGTTCCGTTCGTGCCGGAACCGTCGCCCCAGCCCTCGGTCGCCGAGGCGTAGACGTTGGCCGCCACGAGGCCGCCTCCGCCCAGCATGAGAGCCATCGCTGCGAAGGTCGCGCGTCGTGCGCCGGTCGGGCGTCTGCGCCTGTTGCGTGCCAAGGTCGTCCCCTGTGTGGTGTGTGCGCCGGTCGGGCATGGAGCTCCCCGGCTTCATACGGAGGGCGGCCCAGATGTGTTCAAGAGAATCGCGGATTCACCGGCACCTCACAGGAAAACGCGGAACTCGCCCCTTCCCTTTCGAACACCATCACGAACATCACAAATACGTATCGGACATTTCACGCGTCAACCTTCACACGAGGTACACACGTTGGCTAGGTTGACGCGAGGCCGCCCGGTCCTCGACGGACCGGACGCATCGGCCCAACTGCCCTACGGGGCAAGGAAGGAGCGTGTCTTCCATGGCGCCGGAGAGCCGCGACGAGGTTGCGCAGGACGAGGTCCGGCAGCGGATCGACTCCCTCTACGACCGGGCCGAGAACGAGACCGGGAACTACAACGCGACCCGGGCCATGGCCTCGGTGACGCGCTCCCGGGGCGTCCCGCTGGCCAAGCGCTCGGGGCGGCGATCGGATCCCGCTCTCGACGAGATCGCCCGGCAGTGGTTCGACGGGGCACGCGCCAAGCTCGGCCCGTCCGTCCCCGCAGTGCTGCCCGCCGACCGGCAGCCCGACCGCCCGGCAGCGGCTGCGGGCCGCTCCCGGGGCCGGACGGGCGGTGCATCGGACGCCCTGGGCATGGGCGTGTCCACGCGACGACCCGAGGCCCTGGAGCGCGCCACGGACCGCGTGGTGGCCGAGCTGGCGGCCGGCCGGGCGACGGATCCCGAGAGTCTCGCCCTGGCGGCACGCGAGAGCGCACGCGTCGCCCTGAACGGATCTCAGCGGCTTGAACTGCCTGCCGGCCAGCCCGAGTTGCCCTCTCCCGGCGGAACGGGTACGCCCGGCGCGAGCGCCGCGTACCTGGCGCTGCCCGGCGCGGCAGCTCCGGCGGGGCCCGATACGCGCGGTGTACCGGCCGGCCTCGATCGGGTGGACCCGGCCGGCCTCGGACAAGGGGAACCCACCGGTCTCGGTTTGACGTATCCGGCCGGCCTCGGTCCGGCGCCGACGGCCGACGCCGGACCCGTCGAGACCGCCGTCCTTCCGGTGGCCGGGCCGTCCGCCGCGCAGGGCACCCCCGTCCAGGAACCCGGGACACTGCCCGGTCCTGCCGCGCCGGGCCGCCCCTCCCCCGCCACGTCCAAGGCGAACAACCAGCGCAAGCTGGCCGCGGCGAGCGACGTGATCACCCGGTACACCGCGCGGCTCACCACAGCCGCCGCGACCGCCCAGGCGGCGCCGATGACGGCCACACCACCCATGCCTGTTGCGGCCACATCCCCTATGCCGACGACGGCCGCACCGTCGGCCCCCGTCACCGCGGCAGCCACCACGCCCGTCACACCCCAACCACCCACACCACCCGCGCAGACCACCTCCCCCACCCCCGCCACCAACCCATGGCAGCAACCGGAATGGGCGGCGCCCATCGCGCCCGGTGCGGCGGTGACCGCGATGCCGGGCGTGGAGGCCTCGCCCGCCGCCCCGGCCTACGGGACCGGCGCCGATTCCCTCGCCGTGCTCCCCGAGTCGCCCCGGGCCGTGCGGGCCGCCAAGGCCATCGCGTTCGCCCGGGCGCAGATCGGCAAGCCTTGCGTGTGGGGTGCGACCGGGCCGGACTCGTACGACTGCTCCAGCCTCACCCAGGCCGCCTGGAAGGCCGCCGGGGTTCAGTTGCCGCGGGCCGCGTACGAGCAGGCGCTCGCCGGTGCGCCGGTCACGCTCGCCGCGATCGAGCCCGGCGATCTGGTCCTCTTCTTCCACGACGACCGGCACGTGGGACTCCATGTCGGCGGCGGCATGATGGTGCACGCGCCGGGCCCGGGCTCGTCCATACGCGAGGAGTCGATCTACGGCGCCGGAGAGTCGGCGATCCACCGGATCGTGCGGCCCGCCTGAGCGGTCCGCCGACCGGGGCGACCGGTACCGGAATCAGCCGCGGCGCCGGCGTGCGCGCCGGCTCTCGTAGTGGTCGAGCAGGGTGTCCTCCAACGGGCGGTAGGTCAGGCCCAGTTCCTGGATGCTGCGACTGTTGTCGACGCGGAAGCGGATGCCGAGGTGCCTGCGGATGTAGTCCTGGGTGAGACCGCAGATGGCTGCCGACGAAGCCACTGCCGCCCGTCACCGCTACGCTCATTGCCGCATGTCCGCCCACGCCCGCCCTCCCCTTCCCGCCGTCCGAGGACAGGGTCCGGTACCGGCCGCTCCAGGGGAACACCCCGGGCCATAAGACACCGCTAGGTAAGTCATAAGATCCACTTATGGGGTCATAGGCGGGACCCGCGTACCAACTTAGGCCTGCCTTAGCTTAGGCTTCCTGATCAAGTCGCCCATTCAGACGCGAAGGGAACCTGATCATGCCGCGCCCCCTGCGGGTAGCCATCGTCGGAGCCGGCCCCGCCGGGATCTACGCCGCCGACGCCCTGCTCAAGTCCGAGGTGGCCGCCGACCCCGGTGTGTCCATCGACCTCTTCGAGCGGATGCCCGCCCCGTTCGGCCTGATCCGGTACGGCGTCGCCCCCGACCACCCGCGTATCAAGGGCATCGTCACCGCCCTGCACCAGGTGCTGGACAAGCCGCAGATCCGGCTGTTCGGCAACGTCGACTACCCGACCGACATCAGCCTGGACGACCTGCGCGCCTTCTACGACGCGGTGATCTTCTCCACCGGCGCGATGGCCGACCGCGAGCTGTCCATACCCGGCATCGAGCTGGACGGCTCCTACGGCGCCGCCGACTTCGTCTCCTGGTACGACGGCCACCCGGACGTCCCGCGCACCTGGCCGCTGGAGGCCGAGAAGGTCGCCGTCCTCGGTGTCGGCAACGTCGCCCTCGACGTCGCCCGCATCCTCGCCAAGACCGCCGACGAGCTGCTGCCGACCGAGATCCCGCCGAACGTCTACGACGGTCTGAAGGCCAACAGGGCCGTGGAGATCCATGTCTTCGGCCGGCGCGGCCCCGCCCAGGCGAAGTTCAGCCCGATGGAGCTGCGCGAGCTGGACCACTCGCCGAACATCGAGGTCATCGTCGATCCCGAGGACATCGACTACGACGAGGGCTCGATCGAGACCCGGCGCGGCAACAAGCAGGCCGACATGGTGGCCAAGACCCTGGAGAACTGGGCGATCCGGGACGTCGGCGACCGCCCGCACAAGGTGTTCCTGCACTTCTTCGAGTCCCCCGCGGAGATCCTCGGCGAGGACGGCAGGGTCGTCGGCCTGCGCACCGAGCGCACCGCCCTCGACGGCACCGGAAACGTCAAGGGCACCGGCGAGTTCAAGGACTGGGACGTCACGGCGGTCTACCGCGCGGTCGGCTACCTCTCCGAGAAGCTGCCCAAGCTGCCCTGGGACCTCGACTCTGGCACCGTCCCGGACGAGGGCGGCCGGGTCGTCGAGGAGGGCGGCGCCCACCTCCAGTCCACCTACGTCACCGGCTGGATCCGGCGCGGTCCCATCGGCCTGATCGGCCACACCAAGGGCGACGCCAACGAGACCGTCGCCAACCTGCTGGACGACTACGCGGGCGGCCGGCTGCACACCCCGGCCTCGCCCGACCCGGAGGCGGTCGACGCCTTCCTCGCCGAGCGCGAGGTCCGCTTCACCACCTGGGAGGGCTGGTACAAGCTGGACGCCGCCGAGCGCGCCCTGGGCGAGCCACAGGGCCGCGAGCGGGTGAAGATCGTCGAGCGCGAGGACATGCTCCGTGAGAGCGGGGCGTAGGTCCTAGACTCCGCACGACACGGCGAGGGGCCGGCGCCGATGCGCCGGCCCCTCGCCGTGTCGTGCATGGACCCGGTACGTCCGGCGCGGGCCCGCCCGCCCGTGTCGACGGCGCGCTCGGCCTCGGGTTCCGCCTGTGCCTGCCGGTGGCGAAAACCCCGGTGGCTCGGGCCGGTTGCATGCCACCGCTGGGCGCCCGTGGCGGGCCGCCGACGCCCCGTGCGGCTCAGCGTGCCGCGAGTTCGCGGCGGCCCGCCACCGTCAGGAGCACGGTCAGCAGGGCGAGCGCGGCCGTCTGGGCGAGGCCGCCGCCGGTGTACGCGGCGGCCCCGGGCAGCCGGAGCCAGGGATAGACGGCGGCGACACGCGCGGCCAGCAGGAGCAGACCGAGCGCGGCGAGCGCGAGGGCACCGCCGGGCGCGACGCTCGCCGCGCGGCGCGCGCTCCACAGCAGCCGGCCGAGGGCGGCGACGACGAAGCAGTTGGCGGGCCCCCACACCAGGTCGTCGGCGACGGGCATGAGCACCAGGGACGCGCCCGTCACCACGCACGCCGCCATGAAGACCAGACCGGGGGTGCCGACGGGCAGCCGGGCCGGGGGTGCGTCGCGGTGGTGGGCGGCGCACAGCGCCAGGGCGGGCAGCCAGGCGAGCAGCGCCAGCGTCACGACGAACGCCGGCTCCGTGATGACCGTCGCCCCCGTCAGCGAGCGGAACAGCGGCCACAGGCTGGGCACCGCGGCCACCAGTGCGCCGATCCGCGCGAGGCGACGACGGTCGTACAGGAGGGCGAAGTAGGCGACCGTCCAGCCGAGCGGCAGGATCCACTGGGCGACGGCGACCGTCGCGGCGAGAAGTCCGTGATCGGTGAAGTCCGCCAGGAACAGCCGCCGTTCCGCGCCACCCCGGGTGAACGACCAGGTCAGCCGGAGGATCGGTGCGACGGCCGCGGAGGCCGCCAGGAGCAGGACGGCTGCCAGCGCGAAGAGCCGTGCGCCCGATCCGAGCAGGACGTAGCGCCGGGGTGCCCCGGCGGCGCCGAGGCGGCTGCGCACCGCCAGGGCGGCGATGCTCGCCACCTCGCCGAGCGTGGGCCGGCTCTGGTCCTGGGTGTCGCGGTCGAGGTCCTCCAGATACGTCTCGACCATCTCCTCCTCCCGTTCCCGCCGGTAGTAGGCGGGGAGCAGACGCAGGACGGTGCGGTAGCGGGCCTCCAGCAGCGTGGTCATGCGTAGCCTCCCGCCAGTCCGGGTGCGGTGGGGGGTTCGAGCCCGGCCGGGCCCACGGCGGGGCGGGCGGGGGCGCCGGCGCGGCGGCCCTCGGCGATGCGCCGCTTGGCCGCCCCGGCGCCTGCGGCCATCCGCTCGGCCTCCGCGTCCAGGGCGGCCACTCCGTCGTCGGTGAGCCGGTAGTAGCGCCGCAGCCGGCCCTGCCGGACCTCTTCCCGGTCCAGCGCGATCAGGCCGTCCGCGGTCAGCCGGTCCAGCACTCCGTAGAGCGTGCCGACCCGCAACTGCACCTCTCCGGCGGAGAGTTCCTCCACCTCGCGCAGGATTCCGTAGCCGTGGCGGGGCTGGTCCGCGAGCGCCGTGAGGACGAAGAACGCCGCCCGGGTCATGCTCTTCGCTGTCATGCGGCCAGGATATATCGATTGTCGATATATATCGAGCAATGCAGGTGATCGCTGAGAGAACGGGGTCCGCCCCAGGGCGGATGGGCGGGCGGACCCCGTTCGCGACCATTGTGGGAGCCGTACGAGGGCGCGACCACGTGTGAACGACGGCCGCCCGACGCGTGTCCCGCACGCCCCGGGTGCGGGGCGCGCGTCCCGTGCGCGGGGCGCCCGTCCGCCGCGACGCGCCGCCTCGGGGCCCCGGACGACGTGGCGCGCCGCCGAGCGGTGATACTGGAAGGCGCACCCGCCCCCATCAGCAGATTGGCTCATGTCGAACTCCACCGCCGACCGCGCCGCCGTCCCGCAGACCCTCTGGGCGGCCCGCGGCCGCCACACCGGTCCCGTCCCCGAGGAGGTCGTCCGCCGCACCCTGCGCCGGCACAAGGAGAGCGGCGACATCGACGACTTCGCCGAGCCCCTCGTGCCCGGTGACGCGGCCCGGCGCGTGTTCGAGGCGCGCTGGCGGGTCGCCGGCACGGTGACCGTGCGGGCCCGGCTCACCCTGGTGCCGCAGGAGGAGCGGCGGCCGGGGCAGGAGTGGCGGCTCGTCGCGGAGGCGGAGCGCCCGTGGGACGAGACATGGCCCTCGCCGGCGACGCTGTTCTGGCCGGAGGGCGCGGCGGGCGAGGACGGCTCCTGGGACCACCACGCCACGGTGCCCGGAGTGCGCCTGCGGCAGGTCAACGCGCTGCCCGCGGACGACAAGGAGATGCGGCGCAGGCTGCGCGACGCGGCGGGCGAGGCATGGTGCCTCAACGTCGTCGTGCACGAGGCGATGACCCCGGACGAGCAGGGCAGGCTGCCGCTGACCCGGCTGCTGCCGCCGGGGCTCAGGCACCGGGTGGTGGAGCACCGGGCCGCGCCGCACCAGTTCCGTGCCGTCAACTGGGCGCTGAAGGACCTCGGCGTCCAGGTGCCGCGCGGCGGCGCGGTGCTGCTGCCCCCGGATCCGGCACCGGAGGGCTACGACAGCCGCGAGCACACCGTCCGCAGCGTCTTCCTGGATGGTTCCGAGCCCGCCGAACTCCTCGCGGCCCTGCGGCACTTCGCCGCCCTGCCGCGGCCGCTGCCGCGGGCGGTCGAGGAGGCGCTGACCGACCTGCGGGACAACTGGACCCTGATGACCCTGCAGGAGGAGCTGGAGCGTGAACGGCGGCAGGTCGCCCGGTACGCCGAGGCCCTGGAGGCGATGACCAAGTCCCGTGACCTGTACAAGGAGGCCGCCGAGCAGGCCCTGGAGGCCCTCGCCGCCTACCGTGACGTCCCCGCGCCCGCCCTTCCGCAACAGCAGTCCGCGTCCCGGGCGCCCGGTGCGCTGCAGCAGCTGACCCGAACGTTCGAGCGGCTGGGGTTCACGGCCAAGGGCCGGCGACAGTCGCCGCCCGCGGCGGAGAGCGGCAGCACGGAGCCGGCCGACGGCACGGACCGGTCGTCGTAGCCGTCCGGTCGGACCCCCGGAGGGAGGCCGCATGGATTCCACCATGATCCTGCTGGTGATCGGCGCCGTCGTCGCGGCGGTGCTGCTCGCGGTCGCCCTCGGCCTGCTGGTCCGGCTGGTGCGCGCCCGGCGCGCGCTGCGGCGGGCCGGGCTGCCGACGGGCCCGCGCTGGGTGTTCTGGGGTGCGGTCGCCTATCTGCTGCTCCCCACCGACCTGCTGCCCGACCCCGTCTACCTGGACGACATCGCCGTCCTGCTGCTCGCACTGCGCAGCCTGCGCGCCGCCCGGCCGCTGCCGCCGGGTCCGGCCGAGTCCTGAACGGCCGCCGCAGGCCTGATCATGGGGTGATGCAGACCGAGTTCACCGGTATACCCGGTACGACGAAGGCCCCCGACGTGGCCGTGGTCGTCGATGTCATGCGGGCGTTCACCGTGGCCGCCTGGGCGTTCCGCCGCGGTGCCGAGCGGATCGCCTTCGCCGCTACGCAGCAGGAGGCCCTGGAGCTGAAGTCCCGTCACCCTGGCTGGCTCGCGTTCCAAGACGGCGGGCCGGTGCCGGGGTTCGACCTGGCCAACTCGCCCGCGCGGCTGCGTTCGCTGGACGTCCGGGGCCGTACCGTCGTGCAGAAGACCACCGCCGGGACGGCCGGGGCGCTCGCCGTGGCCGACGCCGGGCTGCTGCTGTGCGCGAGCTTCGTGGTGGCCGGCGCGACCGCCGAGGTGCTGCGCCGGGCCCGGCCGAAGAGGGTGACCTTCGTCGTCACCGGGGACGGCAGCCGGGCCGAGGAGGATCTCGCCTGCGCCGAGTACATCGCGGACCGCGTCCGGGCGGCCGACGCGGACCCCGCCCCCTACCTCGAACGGGCCCGGCGCTCCGACGCGGCCGCCCGGCTCGCCGAAGGGGTGCGGCGGGGCTGGACCGGCGTCCATCCCGAGGACGTGGCGATGTGCCTGGAGGCGGACGCCTTCCCTTTCGCCATGGCGGCCGCCCGGCTGGACGGTCATCTGGTACTGCGTCCGGTGGACACCGGGAACACGGAGCTGGACCGTGCGGGACCGGCACGACCGGCCGACTGACAGCCGCGACGGGCCCGGTCGGGTGACCGCACGGCGGCACACCTCGCCTGTCCCCGCCCCTTCCCCCGGCTCTCTCCCTGTTTCCCGCTCCCACCAGGTGCGTCGCACGGTCCTCCAGGCGCATTCTTGCTGTGTCATCCACCCGAAGGCGCACGGGACGAGGCAGGGGCGATGACTGGGAGCGGTGGCGAGCAGGCGGTCCGTACGCGGGCCCGGCTGGCCGCGCTGCTGGCCGACACCTCGACCGGTGCGCTCGGTGCGGCCGGCGGCCGGGTGGCGGCCGTGTATCTGCGCTCCGGCACCCCGGGCCTGCTGCGCCTCGCGGCCCTCGCGGGGCTGCCCGGTCCGCTGTTCCGGCCCTGGTGGCGACTGCACGTGCACCGCCCCTTCCCCGTCGCCGACGCCTACCGCCTCGGCGTGCCCGTGGTGCTGGCGAACGCCGCCGAGACGGTGCGCCGGTATCCGCAGTTCGCGGCAGGCCTGCCCTTCCCGTTCGGATCGGTGCATGTGCCGGTGCCGGGCGGGAGCGAGCCGCTCGGGGTACTCATGGTGCTGGGCCCGGCGGTGACGGACACCGCGGACGAGTTGCTGGACCGGGAGCTGCTCGACAGGCTCGCCGAAGGCCTGGGCGCCGAGCTGCTCGGGCTCGCCGACGGCGACCCGGGCGCGGTGGTCTGGGACCGTGAGCCGCTGTGCGTCCGGCCGCCCGCGAGCCGGCCGGCTCAGGCCGTCGTGGCGCGGTTCGGCTGGGATCCCGTGACCTCGGCGGTGCGCGCGGACGACCGGCTGCACGCCCTTCTCGGGCTGTCCCCCGGCGACTTCGAGGGGACGGACACCGCGCTCGCGCACGCACTGGCCCCGCACGACGCGCACCTGGTCCTGGCCGCGCTGCGCGACACCGCGGCCGGGAAGCCGCCCGCCGTGCCGCTGTACCTGCGGGCGCTGGACGGCACGCCCCGGCTGCTGGACCTGTGGCCGGCCACCGAGGGCGGGGCCGGGGAGCAGGTCGACGGGGTGGTGGTCGCCCCGGGACGCGCCGAGTCCGCGGACGGCGCGGCCGACCTGCTGCCGCAGGGCGTGTTCTGCCTGGACCGGCTGGGGCTGATCGTGTACGTCAACGAGGCCGCGGCCCGGCTCGCCGGCCGGGACCGGGAGTGGCTGCTCGGGCGCTCGCTGTGGGAGGCGATGCCGTGGCTGGCCGGTGCGCCGTACGACGACCATCTGCGCGGCGCGCTGCTGTCCCCGGGCCCGGTGCACTTCCATGTGCGCCGGCCGAGCGGGGAACGCGGCGAGCCCGGTGCGGACGACTGGCTCGCCGTGTCGGTGCACTGCAGCGAGGACCTGCTGAGCTGCACGCTCGTCCCGGCCAGCCGGATGGACCCACCGGCCGGGCCGGCCGTCGAGGAGCACGTCCTGGAGGACACCGTGACGGTCGGCGGCTCGCTGGCGCCGCTGTACCGGCCGATCGCCCTGGCCATCGCGCTGACGGACGCGGTGACCGCCCGGCAGGTGTCGGCGGTGGTGGTGCGGGAGCTGCTGCCCGCGTTCGGCGGCGGGTGCCTCGCCATCTATCTGCTGCAGGAACGGCATTTCTATCTCGCCTGGGAGACGGGCTTCCCGCAGGGGTTCCTCGATCCGTTCGAGGGGATCGGCCTCGACGCGCGGCTGCCGGGCGTGGAGTGCCTGACCACGGGCCGGCCGCTGTTCTTCGAGTCGATGCAGCAGATGGCGGCCGCCTACCCGGGCATCCCGCTGGACGCGGACGAGGGTGCCCGGGCCTTCCTGCCGCTGATCGCCTCCGGCCGGCCGGTCGGCTCGTGCATCCTCGGCTTCGACCGCTCGCGCGGCTTCAGCGCCGAGGAGCGCACCGTCCTCACCGCGCTCGCCGGACTGATCGCGCACGCCATGGAGCGGGCCCAGCGCTACGACAGCGAGGCGGCCCTCGCCCGCGGCCTGCAACAGGCGCTGCTGCCCCGCCGGCTTTCGGCGCATCCGCAGGTGGAGACCGCGGGCCGGTATCTGCCGGGCACGCAGGGCATGGACGTGGGCGGTGACTGGTACGACGTGGTCGAGGCGGGTGACGGGCTCGCGCTGGTGATCGGTGATGTGCAGGGGCACGGGGTACAGGCGGCGGCCACCATGGGCCAGCTGCGCAGTGCCGTACGGGCGTTCGCGCTGGGCGACCGGCCGCCCGACGAAGTGCTCAGCGGTACCAACCATCTGCTGATCGACCTCGATCCCGGCCAGTTCGCGAGCTGCTGCTATCTGCGGCTGGACCCCGCCACCGGCCGTGCCCGGATCGCCCGGGCGGGACATCCGCCGCCGCTGCTGCGCTCCCCCGACGGGCGGACCCGCCTGCTGGACGTCCCCGGCGATGTCGTCCTCGGGGTGGACCCGCAGGCCCGGTACCCGGTGGCCGAACTGCTGCTGGAGCCGGACGCGATCCTCGCGCTGTACACGGACGGGCTGGTGGAGCGGCCGGGCGCGGACATCGACGACGGCATCGAGGCGCTGCGGCTGGCGCTCGCCAGGACCGGGGCCGCCGCCGGGCGCCGGGGCGGGCGGTCCCTTGCCGGGGTCGCCGACCGGCTCACGGCCGCCGCCCGGCACGCCACCGACCGGCCCGACGACGTCGCGCTGCTGCTCGCCGCCCGCCGTTCGGGCCCCGTACGCCTCCGGTGAGCGGACCGCGCGGCTCCGAACGGCCGTAGCCACCTCGGGTGATGGTCTCGCCGGAGCGGGCCGGGCAGTGTAGACATGGGCACATGGTGCGACTGCCCGGCCGAAGTGCGACCCGGCCGCCCCGTCCTTCCGGGCCCCCGCGCGCATCGGAGAGCCCGGGGCCGCGGGGCTCGGGCGGGAACGGCGGCGGCCCCGGGGCGCTGCGGTCGGTGGTGACGGGGCGCAGCGTCGCCGGGCAGGTGTTCGTGCTCCAGGTGGTGATCGTGCTGCTGCTGATCGTCGCGGCCGTGGTGGCACAGGTGCTCCAGGTGCGGCGCGACAGCGACATGGACGCCCAGAACCGCTCGCTCGCCGTCGCCCAGTCGTTCGCGAACGCTCCGGGCACGGCGGCCGCGCTGCGCTCCCCGGACCCGACGGCCATCCTCCAGCCCAAGGCCGAGGCCACGCGCAAGGCGACCGGCGTGGACTTCGTCGTCGTGATGACCACCGACGGTATCCGCTACACGCACCCCAACCCGGACCGCATCGGGAAGAAGTTCGTCGGCACCATCGGCCCCGCGCGGGCCGGCGGCACGGTCGTGGAACACGTCACCGGCACCATAGGCCCGCTGGTGCAGGTCGTGGTGCCCGTGAAGGACGCGGCCGGCAAGGTGGTGGGCCTGGTGTCGGCGGGCATCACCACCGCGCATGTGGGCGGGGCCGCCAAACAGCAGCTGCCCCTGCTGCTCGCGGCGGCAGCGGCGGCGCTCGCGCTGGCCACCGCGGGCACGGCCCTGGTCAGCAGACGCCTGCTGCGCCAGACGCACGGCCTCGGGCCGTACGAGATGACCCGGATGTACGAGCACCACGACGCGGTGCTGCACGCGGTCCGGGAGGGTGTACTGATCGTCGGCGACGAAGGCCGGCTGCTGCTCGCCAACGACGAGGCGCACCGGCTGCTGGACCTGCCCGAGGACGCCGAGCGGCGCAGCGTGCTGGAGCTGGGCCTGGACGACGAGACGGCGACGCTGCTGGCCTCGGGCCGCGTCGCCACGGACGAGGTGCACCTGGTCAAGGACCGGCTGCTGGCCATCAACCAGCGCCCCACCGATGTCCGCGGCGGCCCGGCCGGCAGTGTCACCACGGTGCGCGACTCCACCGAGCTGCGCGCCCTGTCCGGCCGGGCGGAGGTGGCGCGCGAGCGGCTGAACATGCTGTACGACGCCGGGGTGGGCATCGGCACCAGCCTGGACGTGTCCCGTACCGCCGAGGAGCTGGCCGAGCTGGCGGTGCCGCGGTTCGCGGACTTCGCGACCGTGGACCTGTTCGACGCGGTGCTGCACGGCGAGGAGCCCAAGCCGGGCACCGCACTGCGCCGCGCCGCCTGTGCCGGCATCCGCAAGGACTCCCCGCTGTATCCGGTCGGCGAGCGGATCCGGTTCGTGGCCACCTCGCCGCAGGCGCGCAGCCTGACCACCGGGCAGTCGGTCCTGGAGCCCGTGCTGCGCGAGGCGCCCGGCTGGCGCGCGCAGAACCCGGAGCGCACCGGCCGGGTCCTGGCGTACGGCATCCACTCGCTGATCACGGTCCCGCTCCGGGCGGGCAACCTGGTGCTCGGCGTGGCGAACTTCTGGCGTGCGGAGAAGCCGCAGCCGTTCGACGCCGAGGAACTGGCGCTCGCCGAGGAACTGGTCGCGCGGGCGGCGGTGTCCATCGACAACGCCCGCCGGTACACCCGCGAGCACAGCATGGCGGTCACGCTGCAGCGCAGTCTGCTGCCGCGCTCGCTGCCGGAGCAGGACACGCTGGAGATCGCCTACCGCTATCTGCCGGCGCAGTCCGGGGTGGGCGGCGACTGGTTCGACGTGCTGCCGCTGTCCGGTGCCCGGGTGGCGCTGGTGGTGGGGGACGTGGTGGGGCACGGGCTGCACGCGGCGGCCACCATGGGCCGGCTGCGCACGGCGGTGCACAACTTCTCCGCGCTGGATCTGCCGCCCGACGAACTCCTCGGTCTGCTGGACGAGCTGGTGGGCCGGATCGACCAGGACGAGACCGCCGCGGACGGTTCCGCGGCGATCGCCGGAGCGACCTGTCTGTACGCGGTGTACGACCCGGTCGCACGCCATTGCAGTGTGGCCCGGGCCGGCCATCCGCCGCCCGCGCTGGTGCACCCCGACGGCCGGGTGGAGTTCCCGGAGGTGCCGGCCGGGCCGCCGCTGGGTCTGGGCGGGCTGCCGTTCGAGACGGCCGAGCTGGAGCTGGCGGAGGGCAGCCGGCTGGTGCTGTACACCGACGGGCTGGTGGAGGACCGCGAGCGGGACATCGACGTCGGTCTCGAACTGCTGAGCGGCGCCCTGCGCGACACGCCGGGCGGCTCGCCGGAGGAGACCTGCCGCGCCGTGCTGGACCGGCTGCCGGCCCGGCCGAGCGACGACGTCGCGCTGATCGTCGCCCGGACCCGGGTGCTGGGCGCCGACCGGGTCGCCGAGTGGCAGGTGCCGTCCGATCCGGCGGCGGTGTCCGAGGTGCGCTCCGCGGTGACCCGGAAGCTCGCCGACTGGGACCTGGTGGAGCTGGACTTCACCACGGAGCTGATCCTGAGCGAGCTGGTCACCAACGCCATCCGCTACGGGCGCGGCCCGATCGGGGTACGGCTGCTGCGCGACCGCACGCTGATCTGCGAGGTGTCCGACCGCAGCACGACCTCCCCGCATCTGCGGTACGCGGCGACCACCGACGAGGGCGGCCGGGGCCTGTTCCTGGTCGCGCAGCTCGCCGAGCGCTGGGGCACCCGCTACACCTCCGACGGCAAGATCATCTGGGCCGAGCAGCCGCTGCCGTAGATCTCGGCGGAACGGTGTTCGGGAATTGTGTTGAGGACACGTCAGCGAACGGGTGATGATCTCCGGCATGTTCTCACGCAGGAATCGCCGCCCGAAGTCCCCCGATCTCCTCAAGGCCTGGGAGTCCCTGGACTCGGGGGATGTGCCCGGTGCGCTGCGGCAGTTGCGGGCGGCCGGCGAGGAGCAGCCGCTCGCGGAGGTGGCCCTGGTGGTGCGGCGGGCCGCGGCAGCGGCGGGCTTCGACGACCTGGCGGAGGCCGCCGCGGCTCTCGCCGCCGACCCCGAACGCCCCAGGGCGCTCTTCGACTTCGGGTACGCGTGCGTCGAACGCGGCGTGTCCTACCTGGCGATCCCGCCGCTCCGCGAGGCGCTGCGCCGCAGCGACGGTTCGCTCGTCGTGCTGCGGGAGCTGGTGTCGGCGTACGAGGACGAGGGCCGGCACCGCGAGGCGGTCGCCGAACTCGCCCGGCACGAAGGGACGTTCAAGGACTGGCCGGACCGCTATCTGCTGGTGTTCAACGCCGTGCTGGCGGGCGACCTGGAGCTGGCCCGGCGCCAGCACGCACTGCTGGCCGACCCCGAGGACACGCAGTGGCAGCCGGCGCGGGACCGGCAGACCCGGGTGCTGGAGCGCGCGGCCGACGCCGAGCGGGTGTCCTCGCTCGATCTGACCGATCTGCGCGGCTGGCAGTACGTGATCGCCGGCACGGTCCTCGGCACCCTGTCGCCGTACGGCTTCGACGCGGGCATGCGCGGCCGCTACGCCTGGCTGCAGGACACCCCCGACGGCTGTCTGCGCGGTCTGCTGCGGCTGCGCACGCTGCTGGAGGCCACCGAGACGCGGCCGCGGTCGGTGTCGCTGCTGCCCGACCGGGACTCGCGGATCCTCGGTCTCGCCGCGGCCGAGGTGCTGGACCTGCCGGCCGAGCCGTTCGCGCCCGGCCGGACGGACACGGTGGTCGTCGCCTACGACCTCGACGGTCTGGCGGCGCACGACGGCGGCCCAAATTTCGTCGGGCAGCTCTTCGAGCGCGTGCCCGGTCAGGTGCTGCACGCGCACGCGAGCTGCTGGACGGACCCGCCCGCGATCACGCCGGACAGCGTGGGGCTGCTGCACCAGTCGGTCGTGCCGCCCTGGGGTGAGCACCTGCGCGCAGGCGCGGACGGCGGCGTCGAGCGGGGCCCCGTGGACGACCGCCCGGAGGCGGAGATCGCCGCCGAGGTGACGGCCGCCGATGCCCCCGCCGATCCGGGGGACGGCGAGGGCCCGGCGGACGACGACGCGCCGTTCGCCGCGTTCGCCGGCGCCGTCAGGGGCACCTGGCTGCGCGGCGACCGGGCGCGCGTCGACTCAGCCGGGCCCGTCCCGAGTTCCCGCTTCGCCTGAGCGGAGGAGGCGGTCAGCCGCTCAGCCGCTCGCGCAGCAGTTCCTTGCCCATCTCGGCGCCCTTGCGGCTGTCGGCCTGAGCCTTGTGGAACAGGTCCATGAGCTCGCGGTCGTTGTCGCGTTCGGCGTCCTGGATGTACGTCTCCAGGCGCAGGGCGTTGTCCAGACACGCCTCGACGTACCAGATGAGGTCGTAGTTCTTGTCGCGGGTACCGGTGATGCCACCTGTCTCACTGGAGCTGGTCATACGGGGTCTCCTCCTTCTGTCGACCCTGCGTCGGTCTCCTTTCGGAGACTGACGGGTACCCGTACGACCTGCGCACACACCGCCCCGATGGTCAGCCGAGGGCGCGGTCGAGGTTGAAGGCGGCGCTGATCAGGGACAGGTGGGTGAACGCCTGCGGGAAGTTCCCCTGTTGCTCGCCGGTACGGCCGATCTCCTCCGCGTACAGCCCGAGGTGGTTGGCGTAGGTGAGCATCTTCTCGAAGGCCAGCCGGGCCTCGTCGAGCCGGCCGGCCCGCACCAGCGCCTCCACGTACCAGAAGGAGCAGATGGAGAAGGTGCCCTCGTCGCCGCGCAGCCCGTCGGGGCTGGCCTGCGGGTCGTAGCGGTAGACCAGGGAGTCGGAGACCAGGTCCTCGGTGAGGGCGTCCAGGGTGGACAGCCACTTGGGGTCGGTGGGCGCGATGAACTTGGCGAGCGGCATCATCAGCAGCGAGGCGTCCAGCACGTCGCCGCCCTCGTGCTGCACGAAGGCGCACCGGCGCTCGGACCAGCCGCGGTCCATGATCCGCCGGTAGATCGTGTCGCGGGCCTGCCGCCAGCGGAGCAGCTCGGCGGGCAGGCCGCGGTGGTTGGCGAGGCGGATGGCCCGCTCGATGGCCACCCAGCACATCAGCCGTGAGTACGTGAAGTTCTTGCGGCCGCCGCGGGTCTCCCACACGCCCTCGTCGGGCTGGTCCCAGTGCGCGCACACCCAGTCGACCAGCTTGCACACGTCGTCCCACTGGCAGCTGGAGATCGGCTGGGCCCATTTGTCGTAGAGGTAGATGGAGTCGATCAGGGCCCCGTATATGTCCAGCTGGAGCTGGTCGGCGGCGGCGTTGCCGACCCGGACCGGGGCGGAGCCCAGATGGCCCTCCAGGTGCGGCAGCTCGCGCTCGGGCAGGTCGGGGCGGCCGTCGATGCCGTACATGATCTGGAGCGGCGGTGCGGAGCTGTCAAGGTCGCAAGGGCTGACGTGCGTGGTCAGGAAGCGCATGAACGCCTCGGCCTCCCCGGCGAAACCGAGCCGCAGCAGCGCGTACACGGCGAAGGCGGCGTCCCGCACCCACACATACCGGTAGTCCCAGTTCCGCTCGCCGCCGAGCTGCTCCGGCAGGCTGGTGGTGGGGGCGGCGACGATGGCGCCGGTGGGCGCGTAGGTGAGCAGCTTCAGGGTCAGGGCGGAGCGGTGCACCATCTCGCGCCAGCGGCCCCGGTAGCGGGACTGGCGCAGCCAGCGCCGCCAGTAGGCGACCGTGGCGTTGAACTGGTGCTCGGCCTCGGCGTGGGCGCAGCCTCGGGGGGCCACCGTGTCGCCCACCTGGTCGAGGGCGAACACCGCCGACTCGCCTTCGCCCAGCTTGAAGTCGCCGCGCGCGTCCCGGTCGTCGTGCTCCAGATCGACGGTGGAGATCAGCGCCAGGGACCGCTCGGCGGACTCGAAGACGATGGTGCCGCCCATGGTGCGCAGGGTGTGCGGGGCCGCGCCGTAGTCGAACCGCGGGGCGACCAGCACCCGGAAGGGTACGGTGCCGCGGACGCAGACCACGCGCCGGATCAGCCGGTGCCGGCCCGCCTCGCCCATGCCGTCGGAGGTGACCGGCATGAAGTCCTGCACCTCGCCGACGCCGTCCTCGGTGAAGAACCGGGTGATCAGTACGTTGGTGTCGGGGAAGTAGAACTGCTTGGTACGCGCGGGTACGGCGGCGGCCAGCTCGAAGCAGCCGCCGCGCTCGGCGTCGAGGACGGCCGCGAAGACGCTCGGGGAGTCGAAGGACGGACAGCAGTACCAGTCGATCGTGCCGTTCGTGCCGACCAGGGCCACACTGCGCAGGTCGCCGATGAGTCCGTGCTCGGCGATCGGCAGATAGCGGGGGTGGGAGCGGACGTCCTCGGGAAACGGGGTCTCGGCCATCTGCGGCCTCCCGGTGAGCGGTGCGAGATGTTTTCCAGCTTAGGTGCGTGTGCTCTCGGGTGGCGTGGGAAGGCGCTGCGGGGAATGGTGAGAGTGTGCCCCGTTCGGCGGCACCGGCACGGATGCGGTCATCCGGACCGAGGAGGAGGCATCATGTCGACGATCACACCCGACGAGTCCCGGTCGTCCGACGACCACTGCACCCCGGACGCCCTGCTCCACTCCGCACCCTCCAGGGATGTCACCCCGGAGGATCTGGTGATGGCGGCGGGCAGGGACGTCACACCGAAGAACCTCGACTGGGCACGCCGCAAGATGGAGAAGGAGGGCCCGACAGCCATCGAGAGGCTGATGCCGTAGGGCGGTCCGGGGAAGCAAGGGCTGGTTTCAACGGGGGCACAACAGCCGACTGGAATGGGCGCGGGGCCGTATGCGATGTGCGGCTCCGCCGCGGGGTGCGATCAACCACACACAGCCCGCACCCCGTCGCGCCACGCAAGCTCCTACGGCGAGTGGGCGTCGGCCACACACACCACCCGCACCCAGCACACCGCGTTGTTGCCGAAGCCACCCCGGTTCCAGCACTGGTCTTGGGGCTGGCTGCGACCACCGGCGTCGGTCGCCCGTGCGCCCACCGCGTATTCGCCGGGCACCGCGGCCCAGTCGTGGTGCCAGCGGCGCCACGCCCACCTGTGCCCGTCCGCCACCGGCTCGAGGTGGGCCGGCGCCCAGTGGGCGCCACGGTCCGTGCTGACCTCCACCGAGGAGACGGGGGCCTGCCCGGACCAGGCGCGGCCGGCAAGCCGCACCACCCCCGGCCGCACCACCCGCGTGCGGGACATGAAGTCGGGAAAGCCGGGCGGCACCAGCAGGGCGCGTGGCGCGATCCGCGTGACCGGCTCGCCCGGCTCGTCGGCGGTGCGCCTGATCCGATACGCGACCGACTGCTGGAAGCCTGTGAACGGTACGTCGCTCACCGTGAGCGAGCGCAGCCACTTCACCTGCGCCATGCCGTACCAGCCGGGCACGATCAGCCGCAGCGGCCGGCCGTGCTGCGGGGGCAGGGGCGCGCCGTTCATGGCGGTGGCGACCAGCACCGCCGGATCGTCGCCGAGGGCGACGGCCAGGGGCAGGGCACGCTGGTAGTCCTGCTCGACGCCCCGCTCGACTCCGTGATCGGCGCCGGTGAAGACGACGTCGGCGGCCGCCGGGTCCGCGCCCGCCTCGGCGAGCAGCAGCCTGAGCGGCACGCCCGTCCAGTCGGCGGTGCCGACCGCCTCCACCAGCCAGGGCTGGCTGACCGGCCGGGGAGTCAGCAGGGCCCGGCCGTTGCCCGCGCACTCCAGGGTCACCCTGGTGGTGACCTGCGGGAAGGACAGCAGGTCGGCGAGGGACAGGTCGAGCGGGGTGCGCACCCGGCCGTCGACGGTCAGCCGCCAGGCACCGGCGTCCGGCACGTACGGGATGTCGTAGTGCGTGAGGACGTAGTGAAGTCCCGGCGGGGTGACGTCGTGCTGCAGCGCCTCCAGGGGCAGACCGTGGTTGCGGGTGGCGAGCGCGAGTTCGTCGGCGCCGATCCCCTCGCCGGGACCGGCCAGCCGGGCGGGGGAGCTCACGTCGCCGGATCGCTCGCCCATGGCGTCATTGTCCTCCCGGGGCACCGGCGCGGCGACCAAGGCCGGCACCGGCGGCAACCGCCGCGCGGCTCCGGGGATTTCGACGGCGGCGATCCCTTCCGGAGTGACCCGCAGGGCTGTCAGACTCCCGAAGGTGCCCGACTTCGACTTCGACATGCTCGTCATCGGATCCGGACCCGGGGGTCAGAAGGCCGCCATCGCCGCGGCCAAGCTGGGCGGCCGGGTCGCCGTCGTCGACCGCCCCGACATGCTCGGCGGGGTGTCCCTGCACACCGGAACCATTCCTTCCAAGACGCTGCGCGAGGCGGTGCTGTACCTGACCGGTCTCACCCAGCGCGATCTGTACGGGCAGAGCTACCGGCTGAAGGACGACATCACCGTCGCCGATCTGACCGCGCGCACCCGGCACGTGGTCGGCCGCGAGGTGGACGTCGTGCGCAGCCAGCTCGCCCGCAACCAGGTGACCGTGTACGCCGGCACGGCCCGGTTCGCCGACCCGCACACCGTCGCGCTGTCCGAGATCTCCGGCCGGGAACGGCGCCTGAGCGCCGCGCACATCGTCATCGCCACCGGCACGCGGCCGGCCCGCCCGGACACGGTCGAGTTCGACGGGCGGACGATCATGGATTCCGACAACGTGCTCTCGCTGGAGCGGGTGCCGCGGTCCATGGTGATCGTGGGTGCCGGCGTGATCGGCATGGAGTACGCCTCCATGTTCGCGGCACTGGGCAGCAAGGTGACGGTGGTGGAGAAGCGGCCCGGGATGCTGGATCTGTGCGACGTCGAGATCGTGGAGTCGCTCAAGTACCACCTGCGGGACCTGGCCGTCACCTTCCGGTTCGGCGAGACCGTCGCCGCCGTCGAACGCCATCCGCGGGGCACGCTGACCGTGCTGGAGAGCGGCAAGAAGATCCCCGCGGACACGGTGATGTACTCGGCGGGCCGACAGGGCCTCACCGACGAACTCGACCTGGACAGGGCCGGGTTGGCGGCGGACGCACGCGGCCGGATCGAGGTGGACGAGCACTACCGCACCGAGGTGCCGCACATCTACGCGGTCGGTGACGTCATCGGCTTCCCGGCGCTCGCGGCGACCTCGATGGAGCAGGGCCGCGCGGCCGCGTATCACGCGTTCGGGGAGCCGGTGGGGCGGATGCACCGTCTGCAGCCGATCGGGATCTACACGATCCCGGAGATCAGCTTCGTCGGCCGGACCGAGGACCAGCTCACCGAGGACCGGGTGCCGTTCGAGGTGGGCGTTGCCCGGTACCGGGAGCTGGCCCGAGGCCAGATCATCGGGGACTCGCACGGCATGCTGAAGCTGCTGGTCTCCCCGGTCGACCGCACGCTGCTCGGGGTGCACTGCTTCGGCTCCGGTGCGACGGAGCTGATTCACATCGGGCAGTCGGTGATGGGCTGCGGGGGGACCGTGGACTACCTGGTCAACGCGGTGTTCAACTATCCGACGCTGGCCGAGTCGTACAAGGTCGCTGCGCTGGACGCGACGAATCGGCTCCGCCAGGTGGACCGGTTGGGGTAGCGCCGTTGGGGGTGCGGATTCGTCGCCGGGTGCGGGTGGTCTGTGGTTGCTCGCGCCCACGCGGCGCAGCCGCATATCGATACAGCCCCGCGCCCCTTGGTGGGACCAGCCCCGTCGGCCGACCAGCTCAGGTCTCGTCCTCGACCACATGCACGGCTGCCTCTTCCGCCCCCGCCGCACCCCCGTCCACGCCCACGTCCCGCGCGATCTCCTCCTTGGTGGTGTTCGTGTGCGCGCCCTCGTCCGGGGCGACCAGGCGGCCTGCGCGGGAGGCGCCCGCCTCGGGGTCGACCGGCTCGCCCTCGCCGCCGGGGAGGTCGCCGATCTCGTCGCCCGCCGGTGCCTGCGCGTCCGGGGCCTCCTGGGCGAGGCGTTCGTCCAGGGTTTCCCCGGCGTGCTGCTCGGCGGCGGTGGTGCCCTTCTTGGTGACGGCCAGGGGGCGTTCCGGCGGGGAGTAGCCCTCGTCGAGGACGTCGTCGTAGGTGCGCTCGTCGACCGCGTCCTGGAGGTCAAGGGGACCGGCGTCCGCCTGTTCCTCGTTGGTTCCGGTGGGCTGGTAGGCGTCGTCCGCCATCGGGGTCTGCTCGGACTGCTGGTCGCTCATGGTCGCCTCCCTCTGGGCTCACGGACGGTCCCGGACCGCGTTTCCCGGAAGCGGGCGGCCAACCCCCGGTCAGGACCCCGACTGCTCGGCCGTGGCCAGGCCCTGCGTCCACTTCTCCTCGATACGGCCCGCCTTCCACACCAGCAGGGCGACGGCCCAGGTGGCGAAGAACAGGCCGACGATGACGAAGCCGACGGTGTTGAGGTCGAGGCCGGAGATCCAGTCCCAGAAGGCGCCGTGCAGGTCGAGCTTGTCGGCGAGGAGGCCGAGGAGCTCGACGGTGCCGATGATGAGGGCGACGGCGACGGACAGGCCGGTGATGGTGAGGTTGTAGTAGACCTTGCGGACGGGCTTGGAGAACGCCCACTCATAGGCGAAGTTCATGAACGAGCCGTCGATGGTGTCCAGCAGGGACATGCCGGCCGCGAAGAGGACGGGCAGGCAGAGGATGGCGTACCAGGGCAGGCCGGAGGCGGCGCCCGAGCCGGCGAGGACCAGCAGGGCGATCTCGGTCGCGGTGTCGAAGCCGAGGCCGAACAGCAGGCCCAGCGGGTACATCTGCCACGGCTTGCTGATCGAGCCGGTGACCCGGCCGAGGAGGCGGT
Organism: Streptomyces sp. NPDC002076; assembly: GCF_053593835.1. Classification (NCBI taxonomy): domain Bacteria; kingdom Bacillati; phylum Actinomycetota; class Actinomycetes; order Kitasatosporales; family Streptomycetaceae; genus Streptomyces; species Streptomyces sp. NPDC002076. The sequence continues at coordinate 94,043 of NZ_JBSFDI010000002.1, read as the reverse complement.
TCATGAAGCCGCGGTTGTTCAGCTGTGTCTCCAGCGCGGCCTCGTCGTAGGCGCCGGAGCGCATCTGCCGGAAGACCTTCCAGATGCCGGCCAGGATGACGAGGTTGATGCCGGCGATGAGGTAGAGGAAGGTGCCGGAGACCGTCGTACCGATCACGCCGGTCACCTGGTGCAGCTGCGAGTTGTCGTCGCGGACCCCTCCGGCCAGGGACTTCATGCCGAACGAGAGCAGCAGGGAGAGCCCGAAGACGATACTGGAGTGACCGAGGGAGAACCAGAAGCCGACCGACAGCGGGCGCTGTCCCTGGCCCATGAGCTTGCGGGTGGTGTTGTCGATCGCCGCGATGTGGTCGGCGTCGAAGGCGTGCCGCATGCCGAGGGTGTAGGCGGTGACGCCGATGCCGATGCCGAAGGACTGGGTTCCCACACTGAAGTGCTGAGGGGCGATGACACCGATCAGGGTGCCCCAGCCGATGATGTGCAAGGCGAGCACGAACGCGGCCATTCCGCCGATCCTGGTCCATTCCTGGCGCGTCATGGAGCCGCGGACGCGTTGCCAGGCCGAGTACTTGGCGTCGGCCTGGGCGGGGAGGGACGGAGCGGAACCGGGGGCGGCCGTCATCGGGAGGGGCATCCTTCTGTGGTGCGGGTACGGCTGCACAGCGCAGCCACGCGCTATACAACCGCACTTGCAACCAATGTGCAATAAGGCCGCCGGGTGCCGTCAGACGGAGAGCATGCCCCGCCCCAGCCAGTCCTTGGCGTCCCGGACGCCGGGCAGGGCGAAGAAGTAGCCGCCGCCCGTCGGGGAGATGTAGTCCACGAGGGGCTCGTCGATCAGCCGGGTCTGCACCGCCTCGAACTGGCGCTTGACGTCCTGGTTGTAGCAGCAGAAGACCAGGCCCATGTCGAGGTTGCCGACGTTGTCCACGCCCCGGTCGTAGTTGTAGCCGCGGCGCAGGATCCGGGAGCTGTCGGTCGAGGCCTTGCGCGGGTTGGCGAGGCGGATGTGGGCGTCGAGGGGGATCGCGGTGCCGTGCGGGTCCTTGGCGTAGTTGGGGATGTCGGTCTCCTTGGCCCCGTCGAGGGGCGCGCCGGTGTCCTTGCGGCGGCCGAACATCTTCTCCTGCTCGGTGAGCGAGACCCGGTCCCAGAACTCGACCAGCATCCGGATGATCCGGATGACCTGGTAGCTGCCGCCCTTGGTCCAGGCGGGCTCGCCCTGGCCGTCGCCGACCCAGATCAGCTTGTTCGTCTCGCGGGCGGAGGTGACGTCCGGGTTGGCGATGCCGTCCTTGAAGCCGAGCAGGTTGCGCTGGGCGCCGGTGGGGCGCGGTGCGTTCTGGAAGCCGTCGATGCGCCACTTGATCTGCATGGCGCCGCGGGTGTGCCGGGCGATGTCGCGCAGGGCGTGCAGCACGGTGTCCTGGCTCTGGGCGCAGATCTGCAGGGACAGGTCGCCATGGCACTCGGCCGCGTTCAGGTTGTCGTTGGGGAAGGTCCGCATCGGGGTGAGCCGGGCGGGCCTGGCCTTGCCGAGGCCGTAGCGGTCGTCGAACAGGGAGGCGCCGACACCGACGGTGACGGTGAGGCCGTCCGAGGGGACCTCGGGGCCGAGGATGCCGTTGTCGGAGGGCGGCGCGCCGACGCCCAGGTCGGTGGGGGCGCCCCCGGAGGTGAGGAAGCGGGCCCGCTCGGTGATGGTCTTCAGCAGGTCGGTCAGGCCCTTGCGGTCGTCGGCTATGACGTCCAGCGAGACGAAGGTGGCGGCGGCCGGTGCCGGGGTGACGATGCCGGCCTGGTGGGCCCCGTGGAAGGGGACCTTGGCCGTGCCGTCGGCGTTCGCCGACTGCGCCTGCGCGGTGCCGCCGCTCTCGCCGAGGGCGAAGCCGCCGCCCGCCAGCACCGCTCCGGCGGCACCGGCGCCCAGCGCGGTCCGCACGAACGAGCGGCGGGCGGGGCCGACAGGGCAGGCCGACGGTTCGGCAGTGGACATCGCAGGGTTCCCTTCGGGGTGCGGGTGCGCGGACATGATCGGGCGGGCTTCGGACATCAGGCGGACTTCCGGATCTCGAGCAGGTCCGGGATCGGGGCGAGGTCTTCCAGCAGCTGGCCGGTGGCACCGTTCAGGTGCTGCCGGTCGGCCTGGGCGAGCCGGTCGACGGGGGTCCAGTGGCCGCCGTCGTGGGCGCCGTCCAGGAGTTTCTGCACACGGGCGATGTCCGCGTCGACCATGGGGAGCAGCTTGGGCGCGCGGCTGGTGAGCAGCGGCTTGAGGACGGTGAGCAGCTCGCGGGTGCCGCTGAGGTTGGCGTCGGCGGTGGCGAGGTTGGTGCCGCTGCCCTCGTCGGTGTCGCCGGTCAGCTCGAACTGGAGGGTGTTCTCCAGGATCTCGTGTGCGCGCAGCGGCAGGTCGCCGGGGTCGAAGTCCTGGCTCGGGAACGCCTTCTGCAGTCCGGCGGAGTCGGTGGCGAGCTGCTGGGCGGGGCCGGTCAGGTCCTTGGCCGACTGGCCGTGCCACAGGCCGTACTCGATGCGGTGGAAGCCGCTGAAGTCCTTGTCGTCCACGCCGTCGGCCAGTCCGTCGGCCCGGCCGTTGATCTTCTTGTCGAAGTCCTCGAAGGTGCCGTAGGCGGCGCCGAGCGAGGAGTAGGTCAGGTGGGCGGTGAGCCAGTCGGTACGGGCCTTGTCCAGGTGGTTGCCCCGGATGTCGTCGGCGAGCGTCCGGGTCTGGCCGACGAGGGTGGCCAGGCCCTGGCCGACGTACGCCTTGTACGCCGTCAGGGGGCCCGCGAGGTCCTGTTCGGAGACGGGGACGACCGGCTTGGCCGCGCCGCCGCCGCTGACGGTGACCGACTTGGAGGTGACGGCCTTGCCGCCGGTGGGGACACAGCGCCAGGCGTAGGTGCCGCCGGCGACGGTGGCGACGAGGTCGCGGGTGGTGCCGGGGGCGAGGCCCTCGATCTCGCCGTAGACCGCGCTGGTCGACGGGTCGATCAGGTACACCTCGGCGGTCTTGCTGCCGGTGTTCTGCATCTGGAAGGTCTGCCGGCCCGGCCGCGGCGCGGTGAAGCCCTTGCCGCACTCGGTCTCGGAGACGGCGACGGTCTGGTCCCCGGCGGGCTTGGGCCGGGAGAGGGCGACGACGAATCCGGCGATCACGGCGGGTACGGCGACCACGGCGGCGGGCACCACCCAGACCGGTCGGCGCCGCTGCGGCTGGCCGGCCTTCGGCTCGCGCTCGGGGCGCTCCTTCTCCTGCTTCGGAGCCGTGGTCCGCACGCCGCGCACGAACAGGGTCATCACGACGGCCAGGTAGGCGACATAGGCCAGCACCTGCAGCCAGGTCATGGCCGGGGTGAGGTTGAGGACGCCCTGGATCAGGGTGCTGTACCAGGAGCCGGCGTCGACGCCGCTCGCGAGATCGACCGCATAGGCCGTCTTCCCGGGCAGCACGCCGCCCTCCTGGAGGTCGCGCAGGCCGTAGCCGAGGACACCGGCCGCGATGACGATCAGCACGGCGCCGGTGGCGGTGAAGAACTTCGTCAGGTTGATCTTCAGCACGCGCCGGTACAGGCCCCAGCACAGGCCTGTCGCGAGGACCAGGCCGACGGCGGCGCCGGTCAGCGGTCCGGCCGACTCGCCGGCCGCCTGGGCGGTGGTCCACAGGAAGAGGGCGGTCTCCAGGCCCTCACGGCCGACCGCGAGGAACGAGGTGAGGATCAGCACTCCGGAGCCCATGGCGAGGGCGCCGGTCACCTTCTCCTTCAGTTCTCCGGAGAGGCCGCGGGCCGAGCGGCGCATCCAGAAGACCATGGCCGTGACGAACGCGACCGCGATCACGCTGAGGGTGCCGCCGAACGCCTCCTGGGCGGTCTGCGGCATGGAGGCGGCGGTGAAGGTGAGCACCGCGCCGAAGCTCATGGCCACGGCGACGGCGGCCAGGACGCCGGTCCACACCTGGGGCAGCCGCGAGCGCGCCTCGGCCCGCACCAGGGTGGCGACCAGGATGGAGACGATGAGTCCGGCTTCCAGTCCCTCCCTGAGTCCGATCAGGAAACTCGGAAACGCGTCGTCCCACATGCCCTGCTGCCCTCCCTGTTAGTTAGTGAAGGCATACCTTACCTTCGCGGACCATCATGACCACGATCATGTAGTCGGCCGGTCATAAAGCGGTAATGGACAGGTAAAGTCCGGGAACGTTCGCCGCTCTCCGTTCGTCTACGGGTCGATAGACCGTCTACAAATGTGTAGTCGGATCCAGTCACAGTCCACGTCACAGTCGAAGGAAAGGGCGTACGGCGCATGGCCACTCCCCCACACCTGGCGTCGCAGCTCGCGGTCAACGTGCTCGACGCCCATTCGCTGCTCGCCGCCTTCGGCGTGCTCGGCGTCGGCGTGGTTCTCTTCGCGGAGACGGGCCTGCTGATCGGGTTCTTCCTGCCCGGAGACTCCCTGCTGTTCACGGCGGGGCTGCTGTGCACGGGCAAGTCCGACAGCACGGTGCACCTCTCGCTCGGGCCGCTGCTCGTCGCGGCTGCCGTCGGCGCGCTGGCCGGCGCGCAGTGCGGGTTCCTGATCGGCCGGAAGGCGGGCGGCGCGCTGCTGGCCCGCAGCCGGTCGGCGAAGCTGCGCGAGGGCGCGCAGCGCGCCGAGGAACTCCTGGAGCGGTACGGACACGCGAAGGCGATCGTGCTGGCCCGCTTCATCCCGGTGGTGCGGACGGTGCTCAACCCGCTGGCGGGCGCCCTCGAGGTCCCGGCCCGGACCTTCACCCTCTGGCAGGTGGCGGGCGGCCTCGTGTGGAGTCTCGGTGTCACGCTCGCGGGATACGCGCTGGGCTCCTCGATCCCGAGCATCGACAAGTACCTGCTTCCGCTGATCGCGCTGATCGTCGTCGTGTCCCTCCTCCCGCTCGCGGCCGAGGTGCTGCGCTCCCGCAGGGCGGCCAGGGAGACCCGCTGATGACGTCCGCTCTGTCCGGCTCCCCGGCCGACGGGCCGCTCCACCTCGACGTGGTGGGCCGGTGGCGGGGCCGCCGGCACGGGGCGGACGCTGCGGGGACGGCGGTGACCGTGGCGGCTGTGGCCTGCGCCGCGGCGGTCGCCCTGTTCTTCGTCTCCCGGCGGCCGGGCGCCGTCGCCCCGGTGTGCGCGCTCTTCCTGGCCATGATCGTCCTTCGCCGCCCGCGGACCCGCCTCACCGGACCTCTGGCGGGGGCCTGGCTGCGCCCGCGGCTGGTGGCGGCACCCGTATGAGGTCCGGACGGCTCGCGGAGTCGGCGGGCACGGTGGCCCTGGGCGCCTGGATGGCGTTCGCGGCGCTGGCCGCCGTGGTGGTGAGCGACCAGGGCGGCCCGCTCGCCCCGGACCGGGGCCTGCTGTCCTGGTCCGTCGAACACCGCCCGCCGGTCGCGGTGGCGGTGGCCCGCGGCCTGACCGCCACGGGCACGGGTGTCGTGCCGTACGTCCTGGTGGTCCTCGCCGGGCTGATCGCCGGACGCACCGGGCAGCAGCGGCTGGTGGCCGTGCCGCTCGCCGCGGTCTGCCTGGGCGCGGGCCAGGCGGTGCGATACGGCGTGATGGAGCTGGTCGCCAGGGCCCGGCCGCCGCAGTACGACTGGCAGACCCAGGCCTCCGGCTGGTCGTTCCCCTCGGGTCACACGACCACGGCCGCGCTGACGGCGGGCCTGTTGATCACGGCCCTGTGCCTGCGTGCCCTGCACGGCCGGACCGTGCTGTGTCCGCTGGTCGCGTGCTGGGGGGCGGGGGTCGGGCTGACCCGTGTCTTCCTGGGCGTCCACTGGTTCACCGACGTGGTCGGCGGCTGGCTGCTCGCCGTCGGCTGGCTCGGTGTCTTCGTCTGCGTGGTGGCCCGGTGGCTGCCCGGGCGATACGTCCCCCGTGCCCCGCAGCGGGGCCTACCCCACCCGAACGACACGGCCGACGGGCCGGTGGAGAGACATGCGCCCCAGGATCCTCATCGTCGAGGACGATCACGCCCTGCGTGACGTGCTGCGCCGTGGTCTGCAGGACGAGGATTTCGACACGGTCTGCGCCGGCGACGGCGCCACCGCGCTGCGGCTGGCGACACCGGACGTGTCCGGCGTCGTACTGGACGTCGGTCTGCCCGACGCCGACGGCCGCGACGTCTGCCAGGCGATGCGGGCCAACGGCTTCCTGGCCCCGGTCCTCTTCCTGACCGCGCGGCATGGGCTCACGGACCGCCTGTCCGGCTTCTCGGCCGGCGGGGACGACTATCTGCCCAAGCCGTTCCACCTCGCCGAGCTGACCGCCCGGCTGCGCGCCGCCCTGCGCCGGACCGCGCCCCCGGCCCCGGCGGCCGCCGCGGGCGAGCTGGTGCTGGACGCCGTCCGGCACAGCGCCACCGTGTCCGGCAGCCGCGTCGATCTCACACCGACGGAGTTCCGGCTGCTGGCGGCGCTCACCGCGGCCGGCGGGGAGCTGGTGCGCCGCCGTGACCTGCTCCGCGCGGGCTGGCCGGAGGGGGCACAGGTCAGCGACAACACGCTGGACCAGTATCTGACCCGGCTGCGCCGCAAACTGCGCACGACGGGCAGCGATCGGACCATCGCCACGTCCCGCGGGATCGGCCACCGCCTGACCTGAGGCGCTGGCACGACGGCCCGGGGCGGTCGAGCGCCCGGCGCCGCACGGCTCAGGGGGTGGCGTGGGGGCCGTCCGGGTGGGCGCTGCGCTGCTGGATCATCTCCCCGCTGAGTTCCTCGGTCTCCTCCCCCGGCAGCCGCTCGAAGCCGTCCTCGGTGATGACGGCGACGACCGGGAAGATACGGCGGTGCAGGTCCGGGCCGCCGGTGGCCGAGTCGTCGTCCGCCGCGTCGTACAGCGCCTGGAGCGCGGCGAGGACGGCCTCGCGCCGGGTGAGGCCCGGCCGGTACAGCTTCTTCAGCGCGCCGCGGGCGTACGGGGAGCCGGAGCCCTCGGCGTAGAAGTCGTACTTCTCGTAGAGCCCGCCGGCCGCGTCCAGGCCGAAGATGCGGCCGCGGCCGCCGTCGGGCTCGGTGAGGTCGTACCCCGCGAGCAGCGGGACGACGGCGAGGCCCTGCATGGCCTGGGCGAGGTTCTGGCGGATCATGGCCGCGAGCCGGGTCGCCTTGCCGGCCAGGGTCATCGGCGTGCCCTCGATCTTCTCGAAGTGGGTGAGCTCGACCTGGAAGAGCCGCACCATGTCGACGGCGAGGCCCACGGTGCCGGCGAAGGCGACGGCCGTGTAGTCGTCGGCCGGATGCACCTTCTCCAGGTCGCGCTGGGCTATCAGGTTGCCCATGGTGGCCCGGCGGTCGCCGGCGATCAGCACGCCGTCGCGGTAGGTGAGGGCGAGCACGGTGGTGCCGTGCGGGCACCGGTCGGGGGCCATCCGCACTCCGGCCGGCAGCGCGGGTGCGGTGGGCAGCAGCCCGGGGCGGTGCGCGGCAAGGAACTCGGTGAAGGACGACGTCCCCGGCCTGAAGAACGCCTCCCCCGGCAGCCCCGCTGTGTCGTTCCCCGACATGGCTCTCCCCCTCCCGCACGGCATCGACACCCGACTCCTACCTGTGGCGGGCGCGCGGGAAACTCCCGCTGGCTCACAGGGCCTTGCGCCGCACCAGCACGCCGAGCACCAGCAGCCCCGGAAGCAGGGGCAGCCACACGGTCAGCAGCCGGTACCCGAGCACGGCGGAGGCGGCGGCCGCGCCGGGCGCGCCGGAGACGGTGAGGGCGAGGGCGAGCGCCGCGTCCAGGGAGCCGAGGCCGCCCGGGGTGGGCAGCAGGGCCGCGGCGCTGCTGGCGGCGAGGTACAGCAGGGCCACCTGGAGCGGGGGCAACGGCAGTTCGACCGCCTGGGTGACGGCGATGAGGACCAGCGAGTGCAGCGCGGCGAAGGCGAGGGAGCCGCCCCACAGGGCCGCCGCTCGCGCGGGGCAGGTGTGCAGGGCGCGGATGTCGGCCAGGACGGCCGTGAGGGCCCGTCGGCAGCGCGCCCACCACGGGGTGGCCGGCAGGGCCATGAGCAGCACGAGTCCCCCGAGGGCGACGGCGAGGGTCGTCGGGGTGAGATGCGGTGGACGCAGCAGTCCCGGGCAGGCCGGGACGAGCAGCGCGATCAGTGCCAGGCGGACCGCGGCACCCGCGGTGGCCTTGACGGCGAGGGCGCTGGCCGAGCGGCCCGCGGGCAGTCCGCAGCGCATCAGGAACCTGAGGTTCACCGCGCCGGCGCCGAGCCCCGCGGGCAGCAGATGGTTGGCGGCGGAGGCGGCGAACTGGGCGGCGACCAGCCGGTGTCCGGGCAGCCGTCGGAGCACCGCGCCCTGCTGGGCAAGGGCCGAGGCCGCCCAGGTGCCGACGGCCGCCGTGGCGCCGACCAGCAGCCAGCCCTGGTCGGCTCCGGCCAGCCGCCCGGCCCCGCTCTCCAGGGCGGGCCAGTGCCGGCGGGCCAGGTACAGCCCGCCGAGCAGGACGGCGAGCAGGACGCCCGCGTGCCAGTAGGCGTGCCGCCGGCCCAGGGACGTGGTGAGTTCCGGCGGGGACTCCAGCGGCCGTTCCCGGGTACCCGGCGGGGACGTCATCGGCCGCCCCTGGGCACCGAGTAGTACAGCCGCTGTCCGTCGAGCGGTTCGGACGGCCAGTGGCGGGCGTATCCGGGCGGCCTGGTGCCGTCGGGCACCAGCGCGGCGACCGGGATCCGGCGGGCGGTCCCGATGATGGCCTCCTGGGTGCTGTTGGCGTTGTGCCCGGCCGTCGCGGCCGAGGAACAGCCGGTGTAGAACGCGACGGGGATCGCCCCGTCCCCGGCGAGCAGGCAGGGCGGGCGGACGCCGAGCCGGTGCAGAAAGGCGGCGGTGCGGGACCAGCCGCGGTGGTCCGCGGTGGTGTTGCGGACCGTCTTCTCCAGGACCGCCAGCTGCACCGCGAGATGGGCGGCGAGTCCGAGGCAGAGCAGTGTGGCGACGACCGGGCGCCAGGGCCGGCGCGGCGCGGTGAACAGGTACACCAGGGCGCCGGCGACCGGCAGTGCCAGCAGGGCGTAGGCCGGGAGCAGGAAGCGCGGGGCGGCGTAGCCGATCATGAACAGATACGGGAAGGCGGTGGTGGCCGCGCAGGCGAGCGGCAGCAGCGTGGCCGTCGTACGCCGGGCGCGGACAGCGACGACGAGCCCGAGCACGGCGAGCAGGGGCAGGACGAACCACCAGAGGGTGACCACCGGGTTGGGGAGGTGACCGGTGCACGGCCGGCACAGCGCCCTGCCGCCGAGGCTGCGCAGCTGGTCGACGACGGCGGAATGCCAGCCGAGTCCGCCCTGGATCTGCGAGCCCTCGGACAGCCGGCGCACCGGGCCGCCGTAATCGGTGTACGCCTCGATCACCCACTCGGCGCTGCCCGCCGCGAGCCCGGCGAGCAGCACCGCGAGCGCCCGCCAGTGGCGGCGGGCCAGGCCGAGGGCGAGGAGCGGCAGCACCGCCCAGACGGCGTCCATGGGCCGCATCAGGGCCATGAGCGCGGCACTCGCGGCCAGGCCCCACGGGGCGGCCCGGTCGGCCCGGTCGGCGCGGGCGCGCAGGAAGCAGCCGACGGCGGCCAGGGCGCCGACGGCGACCCAGTAGTTGGGCATGGCCTGCGGGCCGTAGAACAGGGTGACCCACAGCGAGGCGAACAGGGCGCCGGCGAGGGCGAGCACGCGCACCGGGAACAGGCCGCGCCAGGCGCGCAGGGCCAGATACAGGGCGAGGCCGGACAGGACGGCGAGGTAGATGCGCAGCAGTGCCGTGGAGGTGGACCAGGAGGCGACGGGCGCGACGAGCAGCGGGACGCCCCGCGCACGGGGTGCGCTGAAGAAGGCGGCGGGGGCCTGGGGACTGACCTGGCTGACGTACACCGTCTCGTCCCAGCCGAGGCCCATGCCGGGCCGGACGAGGAGGAGTTGGGCCAGGGTGAAGGCCACGGCGACGGCCGCGAGCGGTGCGGTGGCACGGAACGGCCGGGTGCCGCCGGACGTGCGGAACGAGCGCGAGCGCCGGATTCCGGCGAGTGTGGCGTGCGCGCTGCCGGCCATCATCACCCCTCTGCCCCCGCGGCATGTGGGGACCCTTGTCACCCTACAGCCTGTAGGGTCGCGAACGGGAGTCGGGGAAAACACCGCCAAACTACCCCGAACCCGGGCCTCACGCCGGGAGGATGGGGCCATCCGGCCGACGGCACTACGCGCTGTAAGGTTGGGGCATGGCTGGCACAGGGGCCCGCGGCAGGGCGGAGCGGCGCAGCGCCGGTGAGCTGGAGAGCGAGGTACTGGCCGCGCTCTGGGCCACCGAGCGGCCACTGACCCCGGCCGAGATACAGGCCGAGATCGACGGGGCGCTCGCCTACAACACGGTACACACCATCCTCAAACGCCTGTACGACAAAGGGCTGGTGCTGCGGGACGCCGACGGGCGGCGCGGGGCGTACCGGCCGGCGAAGAACGCGGCCGAGCTGACCGCCGAGGCGATGCACGAGGTCCTGGACCGGGGCCCGGACCCGATCGCCGCGCTCCAGCAGTTCGTGACCGGACTGAGCCCCGAGGAGGAGCGGGCGCTGCGCGAACTGCTCGCCGGAGGCGGCGCATGAGGTTTGACGTGTACACCCCGCTGGTGCTGTCCCTGCTGCTGTCGGTGGCCGGCCCGCTGGTCGCCCGCCGGGTCGCTCCGGCGCTGGCCGCGCGGGTGCTCACCTCGGCGGCCGTACTGACGGCCGCGGCCACCACCTGGTCGCTGGTCCTGCTGGCCGCCGCGCTCCTCGGGGACGCGCCGCCGGTCATTCGCGAGGCCCGCCAGGACGGGCATCCGGTGACGGACCCGGTGCCCGAGGCGATCGGCCTCGCCGCCTGTCTGGCGCTGGTGGCGATCGCGGTACGGGTGTACCGGGCCCTCGGCGCAGAGCGCCGCACCCGCCGCGCCCTGCGCCGGCTGTGCGCGGGGCACCCGGCGGGCACCGAGCTGATCGTCGCCGCCTCCGAGGTGCCGCAGGCGTTCGCGATCCCGGGCCGGCCGGGCCGGATCCTGGTCACCTCGGCGATGCTGCGCGCGCTCCAGCCCGCCGAGCGGCGGGTGCTCCTCGCGCACGAGCGCGCCCATCTGGCCCACCGGCACGGGCCGTTGGTGGCCGCGGCGACGCTCGCGGCGGCGGCCGACCCGTTGCTCGGCCCGGTGCGCAAGGCCGTCGGCTTCCTCGTGGAGCGGTGGGCCGACGAGCAGGCGGCGGCCACGGTCGGCGACCGGCGGACCACCGCCCGGGCGCTGGCGCGGGCCGCGCTCACCACCGGCCGGGCCCGCACCGCCTGTGCCCTGCACTTCACCGACCGCGCCGTCACCCGCCGGATCGCGGCCCTGCAGACCAGCCCGCCCCCACGGCTGTGGCCGGCCGCGACGGCCGTCCTCCTTCTGGGCACCCTGTCCGCACTGCTCGCGGCCGACGCGACGGGCGACTTGCTGCGGCAGCTGTCCGGCGTCCTGAACTGAGAGAGCCCGCGAGAAGCGCCCCGAAGGGGTCAACTCCCGTTCGGGGCCCGGTGCAGCGGCTGCTCGGGAGCGGCACGGCGAACGACCGGCGGCACCGCCCGCACCGCCGGCTCGTCGGCGCTCACGGTGAGCGGCTCACCATGGTGCCGCAGGCTCAGCGGCGGCCCGTCCAGCAGCGCGTACGTCGCCTTGTCCGCGCCGATGTCCACGCGCAACCGCCGGCCGCGGAACTCGACGTTGAAGGCCAGCCGGCTCAGCCGCTCGGGCAGGCGGGGCGCGAACCGCAGGCGCTCGCCGTCGCGGCGCATCCCGCCGAAGCCCGCCACCAGCGCCATCCAGGTGCCGGCCAGCGAGGCGATGTGCAGCCCGTCGCGCGTGTTGTGCTCCAGGTCCTGCAGATCCATCAGTGCTGCCTCGGCGGTGTAGGCCCAGGCGAGGTCCAGATGGCCCGTCTGGGCGGCGACGACGGCCTGGCAGCACGCCGACAGTGAGGAGTCCCGCACGGTCAGCGGCTCGTAGTAGGCGAAGTTCCGGGCGACCTGCTCGGCGTCCTCCTCGTCGTGTCCGGTGTCGAAGAAGTCCCCGCAGGTGTACATGGCCAGCACGAGGTCGGCCTGCTTGACGACCTGCTTGCGGTAGAGGTCGAAGTAGGGGAAGTGCAGCAGCAGCGGGTACTGCTCGGGACGGGTGCCCGCGAAGTCCCAGCGCTGGTAGCGGGTGAACCCGGCATGCTGCTCGTGGACACGGAGTTCGTGGTTGTAGGGGACGTACATGGCCTCGGCGGCGTCCCGCCAGGCCGCGCTCTCCTCCTCGTCCACGCCGAGCCGGGCCGCCTCACGCGGATGGCGTTCGGCGGCGTCGGCCGCGGCGAGCAGGTTCTGCCGGGCCATGAGGTTGGTGTAGGTGTTGTCGTCGGCGACCGCGCTGTACTCGTCGGGTCCGGTGACGCCGTCGATGTGGAAGACGCCGTGCGCGTCGTGGTGTCCCAGCGAGCGCCACAGCCGGGCCGTCTCCACCAGCAGTTCCACGCCGGCCTCGCGCTCGAACAGGGTGTCGCCGGTGGCCTCGACGTACCGGACCACCGCGTCGGCTATGCCGGCGTTGACGTGGAAGGCGGCGGTGCCGGCCGGCCAGTACGCCGAGCCCTCCGGTCCCGCGATGGTCCGCCACGGGAACGCGGCTCCGCCGAGCCCGAGTTGGGCGGCGCGTTCGCGGGCCTCGTCCAGGGTGTTGTACCGCCAGCGCAGCGCCTCGGCGACCGCCGCGGGGGCGGTGTGGACGAGCACGGGCAGCACGAACATCTCGGTGTCCCAGAAGGCGTGCCCGTCGTAGCCGGAGCCGGTCAGGCCCTTCGCCGGGATGGCGCGCTGCTCGGCGCGGGCCCCGGCCTGCAGGACGTGGAACAGGGCGAAGCGTACGGCCTGTTGGACCTGCTCGTCGCCCTCCGCCTCGACGTCGGCGCGGGCCCAGAAGTCGGCCAGGCAGGCCCGCTGGTCCGCCAGCAGGCCCTGCCAGCCGTCGTGCGCGGCGGCGGCGAGCGCGGCGTCGACCTGGTCGGCCATCGCGGGCAGCGAACGGGTGCCGGACCAGCCGTGGGCGACCAGCTTCTCCACCCGCAGGGTCTGACCGGGCTCCAGCACGGAGGTGACCGTCAGCCGGGCCACGTCGGCGCCGCTCTCGCTGCGCGTGGTGGTGCGCTCGGGGCCGCTGACGACATGATCGGCGGCCACCGCCACGCGCAGGCCGCTGCGCCGGGTGCGGTGCACCAGCCGCAGCCGGCTGCCGGAGGCGAAGTGGTCCTCCTGCTCCAGTGGCGACTGCAGCGCCATGGCCGCCCGCGGATCGCCATTCGACTCGGGCAGGCTCTCGTTGGCGACCAGCTCGGACTGGATCACCACCCGGCTGCGGCTGCCGACGGCCGTCACCTCGTACGCCACCGCGGCCACCGCGCGCTGGGTCAGCGACACCAGCCGGGTGGAGCGCACCCGGACCGTGGAGCCGGCCGGGGAGGTCCACTCGCAGGTCCGCTCCAGCACGCCGCGGCGCAGGTCCAGGACCCGCTCATGGGCGACGAGCCGGCCGTAGCGCAGGTCGAACGGCTCGTCGTCCACCAGCAGCCTGAGGATCTTGCCGTTGGTGACGTTGATGACCGTCTGGCCGGACTCCGGGTAGCCGTAGCCGGCCTCCGCGTACGGCAGCGGGTGCACCTCGTGCACGCCGTTGAGGTAGCTGCCGGGCAGGCCGTGCGGTTCGCCCTCGTCGAGGTTGCCGCGCCAGCCGACGTGCCCGTTGGACAGCGCGAACACCGACTCGCTCTGGGCGAGCACGTCGAGATCGAGGGACGTCTCCCGTACCGCCCACGGCTCCACGCTGTACGACCGGTCGGTGATCACTGCTTGCCTCCCAGTTCGGCTAGATCCTGCACCACGATGCTCGCGCCGTGCGCGTACAGCGCGTCGGCCTGGCCCACGCGGTCCACGCCGACGACATATCCGAAGCCGCCCGCGCGGCCCGCGTCCATGCCGGCCAGCGCGTCCTCGAAGACGGCCGCCCGGGACGGCTCGATGCCCAGGTCGTGGGCGGCGGCGAGGAAGGTGTCCGGGTGCGGCTTGCCCGGCAGATGGCGCTCGGCGGCGACGACACCGTCGATCCGTACGTCGAAGAAGTGTTCGGCGCCCACGGAGTGCAGCACGTCCTTGCAGTTGGCGCTGGAGGAGACGATCGCCGTGCGCAGCCCCGCGGCGCGGACCGCCTCCAGATAGCGCAGGGTGCCCTCGTAGGCCTCCACGCCGCCGGTGCGGATCCGCTCCAGCAGCAGGACGTTCTTGCGGTTGCCGAGGCCGTGCACGGTAGGGGCGTCCGGCGGGTCCTCGGGGGTGCCCTCGGGCAGGTGGATGCCGCGCGAGTCGAGGAAGGCACGGACGCCGTCGGCGCGGGGGCGGCCGTCGACGTACTCGTCGTAGTCGGCGACCGCGTCGAACGGCCGCCCCTGCTCCCCCGCGTAGTCCCGCAGGAACGCGTCGAACGTCTCCTTCCAGGCGGCGGCGTGGACGACGGCCGTCTTGGTGACGACCCCGTCGAGATCGAACAGACAGGCCTGGATGGCGTCGGGAAGACCGAGCTGAGTCATACCCAGCACTGTTCCCCATGGGACGCGGTCCAGCGAGTGGCACACGCCACACACCGCGCGAACTCCTGATGACACACTCTGCAGTGTGCCGCTGACCTTCGACGACCTCCTCGCCCGCGCCCGTGACCTCGGCCGGGCCGACCGACGTGCCGTGCTGGGCATCACGGGCAGCCCCGGGGCGGGCAAGACCACCCTCGCCGAGCATCTGGTGCGCGCCCTGAACGCCGACGGGCCGCCCTGGGTCGCACACGTGCCCATGGACGGCTTCCACCTCGCCGACGTCGAGCTGGACCGGCTGGGCCGCCGGGACCGCAAGGGCGCGCCTGACACCTTCGACGCGGCCGGGTACGCGGCGCTGCTGCGGCGGCTGCGCGAGGACACCGGCGAGGTGGTGTACGCGCCCGGGTTCGAGCGGGTGCTGGAGCAGCCGATCGCCGGCGCGATCCCGGTCCCGCCCGCCGCCCGGCTGGTGGTGACCGAGGGCAACTACCTTCTGCTGACGGAGGGGGCGTGGGCGCGGGTGCGGCCGTGCCTGGACGAGGTGTGGTTCTGCGAGACGGACGAGGACCAGCGGATCCGGCGGCTGATCGCGCGGCACGAGGAGTTCGGCAAGGACCACGAGACGGCCGCGGCCTGGGTGCTGGGCACGGACCAGCGCAACGCCGAGCTGGTGGCGACGACGCGGGGGCGGGCGGACGTGGTGGTGCCGGCGGGCGCGCTGCCGGCACCGGTGCTGCCCGAGCGCTGACGAGGCTCAGCGGCGGAGCGTGAGGGACGGCTCCCCACGGCTGTCGCCCGCCACCGCACCGACGACCGCCGTGAACGCCTCCGTGCGGACGATGAGCCCGTCCGGACCCTCCTCGAACACCGGCGCGTAGGGGCCGCCCGGCCCGTACCGCACGGCGAACACATGCAGCCCCTCCGGCGCGCCCGGTGCCGGTTCGGCCTCCAGGGCGCTGGAGGAGACCAGGTGGCGCCAGCCCTCGTCGGGGTTGCCGTAGCCGCGCGGGTCGGCGGCAAGCGCGAACGCGGCCTGTTCCTGGGTGAGTCCGGCGCGGGTGTCGAAGTGGTCGGGCCCGGGGTCCGCTGGGTGCGTGAGGCGCAGGCCCCCCGCCGAGACGACCTCGCCCTCGGCGGTGCGGCGCACCCGGTCGCCGTCGTCGGCGGCGTACGGCAGCCCGGCCAGCAGGTACGGCGCCCCGTCGAGCCACTCCACGGCGACCGCCACCCACAGGCTCGTGCCGTCGGTGACGTACAGCGAGCGGACTTGGCGCAGGACGTGGTCGCGGCCGACGACGGGCTTGGTCACCAGTTTCGCCGCGAGCCCCTCGGCGCGGACGTCCGCGACCCGGACCTCGCCCATGGGGCGGCACAGCAGGAAGCCGTCCGTGACCGGCCCGAACCCGTGCTGACGGCGCACGGCCGCGGGCAGGTAGTAGGTGCCGCCCGCCTCGATGAGCGAGGGGGTCATCCGGCCGTCGAAGGCCACGGACACGCTGCCGGAGCGCAGTTGGTGGCGGGCGGGTGCGCAGGACGGGGTGCGGTGCCAGCGGGTGGGGTCCTGGATCTGCCAGACCAGCATGAAGGCGAAGTGCCCGTCGATCCAGCCGTCCCGCTGGGCGGCGTGCCGGCCCCACCGGGTGTCACCCCGGTAGCGGCCGAGGTCGGAGCCGATGCGTGCGCCGAAGTACCGCAGTCCCAGGACGGATTCGAAGCCGGAGTGCTGTTCGCTGTACCGGGGGCCGCCGTTGTCGTAGCCGCCGGACGTCAGCCGGGCGTCGATGTACCGGGCGAGGGCGTCGCCGTCCTCGGCGAAGATCTCCTCTCCGCTGACCCGGTGGGCCTGGGCCAGGAAGGACAGGGAGATAGGGCCGTAATTGTTGTCGTAGGCGCCGCCGTGCTCGGGGGGCAGGAGCGCACCGCGGTCGCGTACGCGATGGGCGCGGATCTCGTCGGCGTACAGGCCGAGCGCTCGCGCCCGGACCGACTCGCCCTGTCCGTCCGGGAGATGGCGGGCGAGCATCAGGCCGCCGACGACGCAGCCGATGGCCTGATTCCCGGCCTCCTGCGGGTTGAAGAAGGTGGCCTCGGTGAGCCAACGCCAGTAGCCGTGCGCCAACTCACGTAGTTCCGTGCGCTGTTCGTCGTCCAGGAGGCCGTCGGCGGCGTCGAGGACGTTGACCGCCTGGAGCAGCGCCCAGACGGTGCTGGGCCAGTCGCCGATGGGGTGGGCGCCCGCTTCGAGCACGTAACGGGCATACGGCAGGCCCGAGTTGGTGACCTCGAGGTTCGGGTAGCCGGGGTTGTCCTCGGTGTACACGCGCTCGCGCAGATGGAAGGCGAGGCTGCGGCGGACGGTCTCCGGCAGCCGGGGGTCCTTGCCGCGTTGCCAGGCGAGGGCGAGCAGTGAGGTGATGCCGAGGGAGGTGTCGCCGATGTCGTCGTGGGCGTCGGGGTGTTCGAGGTTGCCCTCGGGGGTCATCCGGGCGAGGGCCTGCTCGGTGACGTCGGCGAGGACGGCGTCGTACGCCTCGGGGGTGTCCGGCAGGTCGTGCAGCGGGCCGCGCTGGTAGGGCAGATGCACGCTGTTCAGCCCTTCATTCCGGTGGTGGCCAGGCCTTCCACCAGTCTCTTCTGGAAGACGAGGAAGCAGATGAGCGTCGGGGCGAGCGCGAGTGTCGACATGGCGAACATCGCGCCGTAGGAGGAGCCGCTGGTCTTGTCCAGGAAGAGGGTGAGGCCGAGGGGGACGGTGAAGCGGGCGTTCTGCTGGAGGTAGACGAGCTGGCTGAGGAAGTCGTCGTAGGTCCAGATGAAGGTGAAGATCGTGGTGGTGACCAGGGCCGGCCGCATCAGCGGCAGGATGATCCGCCAGTAGATCTGGAGCGGGTTGGCGCCGTCCATCATCGCGGCCTGGTCCAGCTCGCGCGGGATGGAGCGGATGAACTGCACCATCAGGAAGATGAAGAAGGCGTCCGTGGCGAGGAACTTCGGCACGATCAGCGGCAGGAAGGTGTTGATCCAGGTCAGGTTGTAGAAGATCGTGTACTGCGGGATCAGCGTGGCCTGGATGGGCAGCATGAGCGTGCCGAGCATCAGGCCGAACCAGATCTTCTTTCCCCGGAACTCGAAGCGTGCGAAGGCGTAGGCGGCCAGCGAGCAGGAGATGACGTTTCCGGTCACCGCGCCGATCGTGACGATCAGCGAGTTGGTGATGTAGAGCGAGAAGGAGTTTCCGGAGCCGCTCCAGCCCTCGGAGTAGTTCTGCGGGCGCAGCCGGCCCGGGATCAGTCCGGGGTGCGTGAAGATCTGGGTGTCGGGCTTGAGGGAACTGCTGAGCATCCACAGCAGCGGGTAGAGCATGACGAGCGCGACCCCGATGAGCAGGGTGTGCAGGAGGACGCGGCGGGGGCCGGTGAGCGAGCGGAGCTTCTGCAGCGGCGACGCGTTCGGGGCGATGGCGGACATGTTCGGCTGGCTCCTCGCTCAGTCGTCGTAGTGGACCCAGTAGCGGCCGGCGACGAAGTTGACCGCCGTGAAGCCCGCGATGACCAGGAACAGCACCCAGGCCAGCGCCGATGCGTAGCCCATCTGCAGGTCCGCGAAGCCCTTCTTGTACAGGTAGAGGGAGTACAGCATGGTCGAGTCGAGCGGTCCGCCGGTGCCGTTGCTGATGACGAAGGCGGGCGTGAAGGTCTTGAACGCGTCGATGATCTGCAGGACGACGTTGAAGAAGACGATCGGGGTGAGCAACGGCAGGGTGATCCTGAAGAAGCGGGTGACGGGTCCGGCTCCGTCGATGGCGGCCGCCTCGTACACGTCCTTCGGCAGTTGCTTCAGACCGGCCAGGAAGATGACCATCGGGGTGCCGAACTGCCAGACGGCCAGCAGCACCAGCGTGTAGAGCGCGGTGTCGGGGCTGGAGATCCAGTCCTGGCCCTTGATGCCGAACCAGCCCAGGAAGTGGTTGAACAGGCCGTCGCCGCCGAAGACCTGCCGCCACACGATGGCCACGGCGACCGCGCCGCCGAGCAGGGAGGGCAGGTAGAAGGCGGCCCGGTACAGGCCTATGCCCCTCAGCGGGCGGTTGAGCAGCATGGCCACGCCGAGCGCGAACGCCAGCTTCAGCGGGACGGAGACGACGACGTACAGGAGCGTGGCGTGCACCGAGTCCCAGAAGACCGGGTCGTCGGTGAACATCTTCCGGTAGTTGTCGACGCCGATCCACTTCGGGGCCGACAGCAGGTCGAACCTGGTGAAGGACAGGTACAGCGAGTCCAGCATCGGGTAGATCGTCAGGCCGAACAGGCCCACGAACCAAGGGGCCAGGAAGAGGTACGGCCACCAGCCTCCGCCCCGACGATGGGCGAGGCGGCGCCGCATCCGGTCGCTTTCCCGCTGGTCGGACGGAGCCGCCGGAGCCGACGGCTCCTCGGCGACCGCGCCGGTCTGCGCGGTGGTCATACTCATCTCCCTGGCCCTCTCCCGGTGTTCGGTGGTGCGGTGCGGCTAGGTCCTGTCGTCCGCCCGGAGGGCGGGCCTCGCGCCCGCCGCGGAGCGGCTGATGTATGCAGTAGGTGCGTGCTCTGGGGGTCCCCCCGGCCGAAGGCTGGGGGAGTGCCGGGCTCTGGCCCTCGTACTGGATGTACTTGGGCCCGGGCCCGGCGCGGCGAGTGGGGGTGCCCCCTTTGAGGGAGCGTGCATGGCGTCGTGGGGCTGGGGGCACCGCCCGGCCGAAGGCTGGGGGAGGGAGTTTGACGACAGGGCCTGGGCGGCCTTGGTGAAGTGCCGGTGCGTGCCGCGCCCCGAAGGGGCGCGGAGCTGTGTCCGATTGCGGCTCCGCCGCGGGGCGCGACCAGCCCCCACCGGCCCGCGGGTTCATCACCGTGCTTCCAGCGGAGCGCTCAGGCGCTCAGGATTCCTGACGCCTGGTCGAAGAACTTGCCCAGCTGCGCCTTGATCGTCGCCTTGCCGAAGGCGATGGCGAGATTCGACTGGAACAGCAGGTCCCAGATCTGAGTGGCGGCCGCGGGCGGGGGCGGCGGGGCGGGCAGCGCGCTGGTGGCCTTGGCGACGCGCTTGGAGATGTAGTCGGCGTTCGCCATGTCCCGCTTGTCGGTGTCGTCCAGACCCGCGCTGATGAGGCCGCGTGCCTTGTCCGTCGGTGGGATGCCGCGCAGCAGCTGCATGTCCTTGATGGCCGTGGCGTCCTGGGCGAAGAACGACATGATCTGCACGGAGTCGGCGACGCGCTTGCTGGACTTGGTGGCGCTCAGCAGCACACCGCCGTTGAGGAAGTTGCCCTCCCGGGCGCCGGACCAGTCGCCCTGCGGAGTGGGCAGGAAGTCCAGGGTGGCGCTGGTGATCGAGCCGCCCGCGCCGTAGACACCGATGTCGAACGTGAAGAGGGTCTTGCCGATGACCACGCCGTTCTTGGTGAGGTCGTTGTGCGCCGCGGAGGTGACCGCGGCCGCCGGGGAGGCGTTGATCCTGCGCATCTCGGCCCAGTACTCCCACCACGCCTGGAGGGTGTCCGAGGTGAAGCCGAGCTTCTTTCCGTCGTCCGAGAACAGGTTCTGTCCGTGCTCGCGGGCGAAGATCTCGAAGGCGTTGAGGGTGCCGCCGCCACCGTCGTCGACGCCGAAGAGCTTGCCGCCGCTCTTCTTGTTGACGTCGACGGCGATCTTCTTCAGGTCGGCCCAGGTCCACTCGGCGTCCGGGAACTTCAGGCCCAGCTTCTCCAGCCCGCTGCGGTTGACGGTGAGCTGGTTGGTGCCGATACCGGACGGGACGCCGTACAGCTTGCCGTCCACCGTGCCGGCGGCGAGCAGCGTCTTGGAGAAGCCGGTGAGATCCAGGGTCTTGCCGACGTAGTCGTCGAGCGGGGCGAGGACTCCCTTGCGGGCGTACTGGGCGACCAGCGCGGTGTCCATCTGCAGCAGGTCGGGGGTGCTGCCGCCGGCGATCTGGGTGTTGAACTTGTTGAAGTACCCGTCGTATCCGGAGTAGGTCTCCTGGATCTTGATCTTCGGGTTCTTCTGCTGGAAGTAGGCCAGCGCCTTCTTGTAGGCCGCGTGCCGCTCGTCGCTGCCCCACCAGGTCATGGTCAGCCTGCTGCTGGTGGTGCCGGCTCCGGTGCCGCCCGCGCAGGCGGTGAGCGCGGGCCCGAGGGCGCCTGCGGCGGCGAGCCCGCTCGCGGTGCGGAAGAGGGTTCTGCGCGAGATCTGGTGACCCACCGGGTCCTCCCTGAAGATGCGTGTCGGATTTCCGGCCGGTCGCCGCGGCACGGGGGTGCGGGTGCGCGGTCGCTGCGGCACGGGTGCGGTGCTGGGGGAACGTGCGCCTCCCGGGGGCGGCCTCGCCCGGCCGCGCCGCCTGAGTTGCGGGTGGGATCCCCGGCCGCGTGCGGGCCGGTGGCGCACGAGCACGCCCTCGTGCGCCGCGCCGTACGTCGCGTACGGCCCGGATGCCACCCCAAGCCGGTGTCCCGACCGGCTTAGAAAGCGCTTGTCCGGACATTGACAGAACGAGCCGGAGGCCGTCAATCCTTCCTTCGCACGGCCTCGGTCACGGTTCGGACACCGCGGGCGACCGCGAGCCGGGCCGCGCCCACGACGGTGCCCAGGTCACCGACGGTGCTGCTGACCACCTCGGTGGGCCAGCTCAGCCGCGCCAGCTCGGTCCGCACCCCGGGCAGCAACTGCGGGTCGGCGCCGGTGCTGCCGCCGAGCACGATCAGGCCGGGGTCGAGCACGGCGGCCACGGCGGCGGCGAGCCGGCCCACGTCGGCGGCATGGCGGGCGACGACGGTGCGGGCCGGGGCGCGCCCCTGGCCCGCGAGGGCGAACAGCCGCTCGGTGGTGGCCGGGCAGGGGCCGTCCGTGGCCCGCCAGGCCTCGGCGGCACGCCGCAGCAGCGAACGGGCGCCGATGTACTCCTCCAGCGCCTCCAGGCGCGGCTCGCGGCCGTCATCCCAGGGGTAGGGCAGCCGGGCCAGCTCACCGGCGGCGCCGTTCGCCCCGCGCAGCACCCGGCCGTCGACGACGATGCCCAGGCCGACGCCCACCCCGACGCGGAGATAGCCGAAGGTGCCGCGGCCCCGGGCGGCGCCCTGGTGCAGTTCGGCGAGGGCGGCGCAGTTGACGTTGTTCTCCAGGTGGACGGGGACTCCCGGGGGCAGTGCGACGGCCATGGAGTCGAAGACCGGGCCCGCCTTGTCGGTCGCCGGACGCATCCCGCCGCCCTCCGCCGCCCGTGCGGTGACATCGCCGACGGCGACGACGACGGTGCGCAGCGGGACACCGGCGGGCAGCGCACCGAGGGCCTCGCGTACGGCGTCGGCGGCGTCGGCCCGGGAGCCGGTGGCCTCGGCCAGCAGGCTCCCGTCCAGGGCGCAGCCCCGTACCCGGGTGAGGTCGGGGCCCAGGTCGACGGCGAGCACGGCGCCGGCGTCCGGGCCGAGCCGGTAGACGGCGGCGGTGCGGCCGGTGCCGCTGGAGGCGGTGCCGGAGAGGGCGGCGAGCCGGGCGCTTTCCAGTTCGGCGACGGCGGAGGACACCGTCGGCTTGGACAGCCCGGCGAGGCTCGCCAGTTGCGGCCGGGTGGCGCTGCCCGCCCGGGCGAGCACGGCGAAGACCGCGCTCGCGCTCTCGGACAGCCGGGGCGCCGTCACCACGTCGTGTTCCACGGTTCTCCCACAGGTCAAGGACCGCTTTCGGCAGGGCACCCCGGACAACGGCACTGGGAATGCCCGGCGTCACGCGGAGCGGCCCGGGGGTCCCAACGGCCCTGAGCGCGACGCCTCTTGACGCACTGTACTTCGTTAGTTAACTTCCTAACGAACTTCACGGTACTCGCCTGCCGTACTCCGCCCGAGGCCCGTCCCGGGGCTTCCCGACCGCTCCAACCACCCTTCACCCAGGCACGGTTCGCCCACCGTCGTAAGCAGCGCACCGACGAAAGAGGTTCCGTGCAGGACTCCACGCCCGTCCTGGTCGGCATCGACGTGGGCGGCACCAAGACGCATCTGCGGGCCGTGGCCGGAGACACTCAAGTCGCCGACCTCGTCCGCGCGAGCGGCGGCTGGCGGCCGCACGACGCCGCGGCCGCCGCGTCCTGGCTGGCCGAGCTCGTCACCGACGGGCTGCCGTCCGGGGTCCGCCCGTCGGCGCTGGCCGTGGGCGGCCACGCCTGTGAGACCCCGCGCCAGTGCGCGCTGCTGCGCACCGCCCTGCGCGCGTACGTCGACGTGCCCGCGCTGGTCGTGGGTGACGCCGAACTCCTCGTCCCCGCCGCCGGGTTGGACAGGGGCGTCGGCGTGGTCGCCGGCACCGGCTCGGTGGCGGTGGGCCGGCGCGCCGACGGCACCCCCGTGCAGGTCGGCGGCTGGGGCGCGGCCCTCGGCGACGAGGGCGGCGCAGCCGGGCTGGTCCGGGAGGCGGCCCGCGCCTGCTGGGCCGCGCACGACCGCGGCGAGGCACCCGACGCGCTGGCGGCGGCGCTCCTCGAGGCGTTGGGCGTGCCCGAAGTGCCCGCCCTGGGCGCGGCGTTGGAGCGCGCCACAGACCCCTCCGCCGAGTGGGGACGGCACGCCCCGGCCGTCTTCGCCGCCGCCGAGGCCGGCTCGGCGCTCGCCCACGCGGTGATAGCCGCCGGGGGCCGCTCACTGGCCGCCCTCGTGGCGCTGCTGGCCCGGCGGGGCGTGCCGGCGGACGACGTGGTGGTCGCGGGCGGCATGGTGCTCGCCCAGCCGCTGCTCTACGACGCGTTCACCGCCGCCCTCGCCGAGTCCCTGCCGTCCGCCCGGCCGCGGCCGCTGCGGGTGCCGCCGGTCGACGGGGCGGTGGCGCTGGCACGTTCGCTCCTGTGAGGCCAGGACGGGATCTGGGCGTTTCTGTGCGGCGTGTGCCCCGCGTTCACCCGCCGACCATGCGGAGATCACCGGGCCCTCCCCGACGGGTCACACCACAGCCCTAGATATTCAGCAGTTCAACTTCTTCCCCCTTCTTCTCCACGGGATCGCACAACTCGGCACATCCCGACGGGCGCCCCGTGGACGACTCCTGAGAGGCACAGGCATGCCGTCACCTGCCGGGCACCCCTCCTCCGTGCCGAACCGGCGCGGGTTCCTCAAGACGTCGCTGGCCGCGTCGGCGGGCGTGCTCGCCGCCCCGGCCGTCGCCGCCTGGCTGCCGGCGGCCGACGCGAAGGCCGCCACCGCCCCGGCCGCGTTCGTGGACGACTACAAGACGAACGTCGTCGCCAATCTCACGCCCGAGGCCAACGCGGTGGTCCGGATCCTCGGCGGCTTCGCCCAGGTGTGGAAGACCGGCTCCGCCTGGAACAGCGGCGCCCCGCTGCGGCCCGAGGTGCTGCGCGCCGACCTGGACTACTGCGCCCGCGTCACGCAGACGCGCACCGACGCCCAGGCGAAGGAGGCGTTCGTCTACGACCGCCAGCACCAGAGTTACGCACTGATCGCCGGCCTCGGCCCGCTCGCCGGCCTCTACACGGCGGGCGCGAAGGCGGTCACATCGATCACGAGTGCGCCCGACGGCACACCCGCGACCACCGTCAGCGACGCCGTGCCGGCCGACGCCCCGGCCGGCTCGGCCCTCGGCGCCGGCGCCCACGACTCGGCCCTCGGCAAGGTCGCCGAACTGGTCGACACCCTGCGCGGACCCTACGCCTCCGGCAACCCCGCCAAGTACGCCTACGAGTACCCGCGTCCGTGGCGCCTGACCGAGGACAGCGAGGTCGTCGACACGGGGAGGACGGACGCGTTCGGCTTCCCCGTGTACGACTCACCGGTGGTCGTCGCCCCGCAGCTGCTGCGCCAGCGCGGCACCTCCCCGGCCGACGACGGCGGCTTCCCGAGCGGCCACACCAACGCCTTCCACCTGGCCGCGCTGGCCTACGCCTACGCCGTACCCGAGCGCTTCCAGGAGCTGGTGACCCGCGCGTTCGAGCTGAGCCACACCCGGATCGTGGCGGGCATGCACCACCCCGTCGACGTCATCGGCGGCCGGATCATGGCCACCGCGCTCGCCGCGGCCACCCTGGCCGACCCGGCCAACGCGGGTCTGAAGGCCGCCGCCCGTGCCCAGGCCCTCGCCTGGTTCACCGCGCAGACCGGCACCACCGCCGACACGCTGTTCGCCTACGCCCACACCGGCACCGACCCGTACGCCGACCGGGAGGTCAACGCCCGCACGGTCCGGCCCCGGCTGACGTACGTCCTCACCCGGCAGGGCCGCGATCTGCCGCTGACCGTGCCGAAGGGCGCGGAGGTGCTGGTGGAGACCCGGCTGCCGTATCTGACGGCCGATCAGCGCCGTGAGGTGCTGCGCACCACCGGGCTGCCCTCCGGGTACGTTCTCCTCGACGGCTTCGAGCAGTGGGGCCGGCTCAACCTGTTCGCCGCGGCGGACGGTTACGGCGCCTTCGACGCGGATGTCTCGGTCACGCTGGACGCGGCGGCGGGCGGTTTCTCGGCCGCCGACGCCTGGCGCAACGACATCGACGGGTGCGGCGGCCTGACCAAGCGCGGCACCGGCTCGCTGGCGCTGACCGGCCGCAACCGCTACACGGGCGGGACGGTGCTGGCCGAGGGCACGCTGGTCGCCGGTTCCGAGGACGCCCTCGGCCACGGGGACGTGCGGGTCGCGGGCGGCACCCTGCGGGTGGCCGGACGGCTCCGCGTGCGCGGCGCCTACGCGCAGGACGCGGGCACGCTGGAGGTCACCCTGCGCGCCGGCCGCAAGGCACCCCTGACGGTCAAGCACCTGGCCGTGCTGGGCGACTCGGCGGTGCTGTCGCTGCGACTGGACACCCAGCGGCCGCCGGCCGAGGGCAGCACCCTGCCGGTCGTCGACGTGCCCCGGCTGCGCGGCCGGTTCATCCGGATCGAGGTGAACTCCGACCGGCTGCGGGCCGTACCCGTGTACACGGCAGAAGGTCTGTCGGTACGACTCGTGAAGCGGTGACGCCTGCGGCGGCGGGAGCGGTGCGACAGTAGGGCCATGATCCGGCCCACGACCGTTCCCGCCGAGCCCCGGCCGGTGCCACCTCGGGGCGGATGATGGCGCGCGAACAGCACTTGCTCCTCAGCCGTGCGACTGCCGTCGAGGGCACGCGCCGGCCGGCCGCCGCCCGCCTCCGCGCCCGGCTGCGCCGCCACCGGCGGTGGCTGGTGCCGCTGCTGGCCGCGCTGTTGCTCGCCCAGATGGCCGCGGCGATGGTCACCACGGCCGTCCAGCAGACCCCGACCATCGACGAGCCGGTGTACGTCGCGACCGCCACCGACTATCTGCACGAGCACCGGATCCGCTACAACCCCGAGCACCCGCCGCTCGGCAAGCTGCTGATCGCGACGGGTGTGGCGGTGGCGGACCCGCACTACGACCCGTCGTACACCGGCACCCAGGGGGATGTGGGCCGGCATCTGCTCTACGAGTCGGGCAACGACCCCTGGCGCGTGATGCTGTGGGCGCGGCTTCCGGTGATCGTGCTGACGCTGCTGTTCGGCCTGGTCGCCTTCGCGTTCGGCCGCGATCTGACGGGCGCGGCGGGCGGCCTGGTGGCACTCGCCCTGTACACCTTCTCGCCCGATCTGATCGCCCACGGCTCGCTGGCCACGCTGGACGTGCCGATGGCCGGGTTCGTGCTGACGTCGGCCTGGCTGGTGTGGCGGGCACGACGCCGGCCCCGGCTGTATCTTCCGCTCGCCGGGGCGGCTCTCGGCGCGGCCGCGGCGACCAAGATGAGCGCACTGCCGGCGGTTCCGGTGCTGATGGCGCTGGCCGCGGCGGCCGTCCTGACGGCGCACCGGGGACCGGGGCTGCCGCCGGGGGATCGGCCGGACGCGAGCCCGGGCCTGGCGCGGTGGGCACACCCAAGGGGCGGACGGCACACGGACATCGGCCCGGATCGGGACATGCACCCGACCGGCGCGCGCCGTGACACGAGCCTCCGCCGGGAGCGGGAGGCGCCGGGAACCGGCGGACCGGACACGGGCGACGGCCGAAAGCGGCGGACACCGCACGCCGACGGCCCGGGCACAAGCGACGACGGTCGGGAACGGGACACCCTTCCGACCGGCGGGCCGCCCACGCGCACGGGCCGGGCCCAGCGGGTCCTGTCCGTCCTCACGACCCGGGCCGATCCTCGCCGGCGTACGGCCCGCTCCGCCCTCGCGGGCCCCGCGGGCGCCCGCCCGCAGGAGGCCCTGTCCCTGTTCGCGCTT
Organism: Streptomyces sp. NPDC002076; assembly: GCF_053593835.1. Taxonomy (NCBI): domain Bacteria; kingdom Bacillati; phylum Actinomycetota; class Actinomycetes; order Kitasatosporales; family Streptomycetaceae; genus Streptomyces; species Streptomyces sp. NPDC002076. The sequence continues at coordinate 67,157 of NZ_JBSFDI010000002.1, read as the reverse complement.
TCCGGCGCGGCCGACACGCGCCCGCGCACCGCCCTGTCCGTCCTCGCGGGTGCCCCCGGCGGCCGGCGCCGGAAAGCGCTGTCGGCGCTGGGCGGTGCGGTCGTCGTGGCGGTGGTGGCGCTCGCCGTCGTCTGGGCCGCGTATCTGGCCGTGGATCCCGGCCTGCGGTTCTCCCCCGCCGAACCGGTGCCGGCCCTGCACGGGCTGCGCGGCCGGCTGGTGGACCTGCTGCCGGTGCCCGGTGCCTACCGGGCGGGCACGCGGGTGCAGTTCGGGCTGGAGGACCAGCCGTGGCAGGGCTATCTGTTCGGGCACCTGTACACCGGCTCGCTCTGGTACTACCTGCCGGCCGCCCTGCTGGTGAAGACGCCGCTCGGGCTGCTGGCGCTGGGCGCGGCGGGTGCGGTGGCGGTCGTGGCGGTGCGGCGGCTGCGGCCCGCGGCGCCGTACGTGCTGCTGCCGCCCGGGGTGCTGCTCGCGGCGGCCATGACGGGGTCGCGGGACTTCGGCACGCGGTACGCGCTGTTCGTGCCGATGTTCCTCGCGGTGGCGGCGGCCTGTGTGCCCCGTCCCGGCCGGCGGTGGACGGCCGCCGTGACGGCGGCGCTGGTGCTGTGCACGGCCGTGAGCTCGCTGCGGACGTTCCCGTACTACCTGCCGTACTCCAACGAGGCCTGCGGCGGCCCCGCCCACACCCACCGGCTGCTGCACGACTCCAACGTGGACTGGGGACAGGACCTGGGCCGGCTCGCCGACCGGCTCCGTGAGCGGTATCCGGGCGAGCGGGTGTGGCTGGTGTACAAGGGCAGCGGCGTGCCGTCGTACTACGGCATCCACGCCGCCGATCCGCGCACGGTGCCGCCGCAGCGGGTGCACGGGCTGCTGGTGGTCTCGGACTCCGCGCTCGCCAAGGCGCGTGGACGGCTCGCCGAGCTGGTCGGCAGCAGCCGGCCCGCCGGTGACGTGGGCCATTCCATCAGCCTCTTCCGGCGCTGAAACCTCCTGCTCAACCCCCTGTTCCTGACGGTGGGTGAGCTATGTTGAGTGCTTGTGGCAGACAAAGGAGGCGGACCGGTGTCCTCGCCGCAGCAGGCACGCGCACAGGCATCAGCGATCACGTCCGGCAAGGCCGGGCCCGCGGCCGAGGCCGCCCCGACCTCGCAGCTCAGGGAACTCTTCGACGGCCCCCGTCTGTCGCCGGGGCAGCGGCGCATCGCCCAGTACCTGATCGAGCACATCACCGAGGCCGCGTTCCTGTCCATCACCGAGCTGGCCGACCGGGTCGGGGTCAGCCAGCCCTCGGTCACCCGCTTCGCCGGCGCCGTCGGCTTCAGCGGCTACCCCGCCCTGCGCGAGAGGCTGCAGGCGATCGCGCTGAGCACGCTGGCCGGCGGGCCGGCGGAGGAGAACCGGGCCAACGAGCTGCAGGCGGCCGTCGACGCCGAGATCGAGAACCTGGAGAACCTGCGGCGCGACTTCGCCGACCCCGACCAGATCATCCGGGTCGGCCGCGAGCTGTCCCGCTCCACCCCGCTGACGGTGCTGGGCCTGCGCATCTCGGAGTCGCTCGCCGAGTACTTCGGCTACGCCGCCCGCCGCATCCACCCCGACGTGCGGCTGGTCACCCGGGGCGGCAGCGTGGCCTACGACGCGCTGCTGCAGTGCCGTGAGGCGGGCGGCACCTGGGTGCTGGCCTTCGCCATGCCGAGGCACTCCCAGGAGACGCTGCAGGCCGTCCGGGTGGCCCGCGGCGCGGGTCTGAAGGTCGCCCTGGTGACCGACCTGGCGCTCGGGCCGGTGGCCGACGAGGCCGACGTCACCTTCGCCACCGGCACCGGCTCCCGGCTGGTCTTCGACTCCTACGCCGCGCCGGGCATGATGGCCGCCGCACTGCTGCAGGCCATGACCGACGCCGATCCGGAGCGCACCCAGGCCCGGCTGGAGAAGTACGAGCAGCTCTCCGACCAGCACCAGTTCTTCATGAAGGACTGAATCCCGCGCATTCGTGCGGCCGCGACGCCGGATGCGGTGAAGATCCTGCGGTCTCCCCTGCCATGGACGGGGATCATCCACGACAAATCACGCATGAATGTTTTCATACGTCTTGCAAACCAGACGGCATATATAAATACTGCTCATCGCGCCCGGCCCACTCCGGGCACATTCCGCACCTGCGGACTCACCGCTCGCACACCGCCCCGAGAAAGCCGACGGACCGCCCATGCGTATGCCCAGTCACCGCGCAGCGCCGGTTTCCGACGCCCGGGGCCCCGCACGGACACCCCCAGCCGCCGTCCCCTACCCACGTCGGCGCCCGGGGTGTACCGGGGCGCGCCGTCTGCGCGACGCGCCCGTGGCGGCCCCGGCCATCCCCTAGGCCGGGGCCGCCCCGCACCCGTCGGACCACCCTCACGACGCCGCACACCGGAAGCGAAGACCATGCCCCTGACCAGCACCCGCATCAGCCCCGACTGGCCCTGCCAGGTCAAGACGCCGGGCTCGTACGACTGGGAGCGCTCGGCGGCCAAGTGGCTGCGTGAGCTGATTCCCGCGCGTTACGCCAGCTATCCGGCCCTCATCCGCCACCCCGTCCTGCTGGCCCGGCACGCCCAGCTGCAGGTCCAGCAGGAGATCCGGGTGGCCCGGACGGCACTGCAGACCGCACGGGCCGAACTGCCGATGCTCGGCCTGCCCGAGTCGGTCATCGAGCACACGATCAAGCTGTACGCCGCCGAGGTCCTGCAGCTACAGCACATAGCGCGCAGCGTCCGCGCGGTCAGCGAGGCCCTGGCCGGACGCGGCACGGGCCGCTGATCCACAGACCTCCACCGGCTCCGTCGGCCGACGGCGCACCACCGTTTCCCCCGTCGTGCGGGGATCACGCGGACGACTCGTGCGTGTCCTCGGGCAATCGTACGAAGCTCGTGTGAAGCTCATATGAATCCCGACCCGCCAGAAGAGTGATCCAGCGGGCCCCGATGTGCCATGCTCGTCGCGTGACGAGCGAGCCCGTTCACCCGGCGAATCCCATCGGCGGCGATCCGGCCGCGCTGGCCAGGGTCGTGGCCCGGCAGCGCGCGGAGATGGAACGGCTGCGGGACCTGGCCGCCACCTCGGCGGTCCAGGAGAGGGCCAAAGGCGTGCTGATGGCCGTCACCGGATGTTCCCCGGAGGCCGCGCACGACGAGCTGCTGCGGCGCGCCGCGGACGGCAACCGCACGCTCCTGGAACAGTGCTGGCTCACCCTGGGCGCCCTGCCGCCGCCGAAGGAGCAGCCGGACGGCACGTCACCCGCCGGACCGCCGGCCGCCGACTCCTGGGGCGCGCCGACCGGCGCGGTGGACCTCGCCAAGACACTCGGGCGCATCGGCCGGGACCTGGTCCGGGTCGGCACGCCGCACGAGCTGGCCTGGTGCCTGCTGGGCCACATCGCGCCCGAGACGGACGCCGACGCCGTGATGCTGTACGCGCGGCTGCCCGAGGGCGGTCTCGAACTGATCGGGCACGCCGGCCTCGACACGACCTTCGCCGCGCAGTGGCGGTACGTCCCACCGGCGACCGGAATGGCCCCGCTCGACGCCCTGCGGACCGGCGAGCCGCGATGGCTGGAGGACCTCTCCGCGGACCACGACCGGTATCTGATCATCGGGGGGTCGCCGGAGCGCTGGCCCAGCCGCGCCTGGCTGCCCATGCCGGCCGGGGACTCCGCGCAGGTCGCCCTCGGCGTGTGCCGCAGCCGCGGCGGGACGTTCGAACCGCGCGAGCGGCGGCTGCTGCAGGCCGTGGCCCGGCTGTGCGCGGGTCGGCTGCGCGCCTTCGACACCCCGCGGGAACGCGCCAGCGGCGCCGTCGTCCAGACCGTGCAGGCGGTGTTCGACGCGCTGCCGGGGGCGGCGATCCTGCTGACGCCGCTGCGCGCCGCCTCCGGCGAGGTGGCGGACTACCGCATCGAGGCCGCCACCTCCGAGGCGGTCGACGTGCTGGGCCGGTCCGGCCGGGAGATGGCCGGCAGACAGGTCCTGGAGAGCTATCCGGCCGTCGCGGGCGAGCCGCTGTGGCAGGGCTGTCTCCAGGCGCTGGAGGCCGGGGTGCCGTTCGAGAGCGAGCCGTTCGTCCATCAGGAGGTGGTCGGCGACGTCCCCGTGGTCGCCACCTACTCGGTGCGGGCCGCCCCGCTGGGCGAGGGGCTGCTGGTCACCTGGGTGCGGCACGACCCCGCCGAGCGGCAGGAGCAGCGGCTGGCCGATGTGCAGCGGCTCGGCAACCTCGGCTGGGCCAACTGGAACCTGATCACCCGGGAGATCTCCTGGTCCGAGCAGACGTACGCCGTCCTCGGCCGCCCCCAGAGCGAGCGGCCGCTCGCTCTGGAACGGCTCCCGGACCTCGCCCTGCCGGACGACGCGGGGCCGCTCACTCACGCGATCGCCGAACTCGTCCGCCACGCCCGGCGGTTCGACGTGCCGTTCCGCATCGACACGCCCGAGGGGATCCGGCATCTGCGGCTGGTCGCGGAGGCCGTCACGGCGCCGGACGGCACCACCGTCGAGGTGCACGGCTTCGTCCAGGACCTCACCCGGCAGCGCAGCGCGGAACTGGCGCTCGTGGAGAGCGAGCGGGCGATGCTGCTGCAGCGCGGGATCCTGCAGGCCGAGCGGGCCCTGGCCGCCCGGCTGCAGCACGCCCTGCTGCCGTTGCCGATCAAGCCGGTGCGGCTGGCCGGGCTGCGCATCGAGGTCGCGTATCTGCCTGCCCAGTCCGGCATCCAGGTGGGCGGCGACTGGTTCAGCGCCATCGAACTGCCCGACGAGCACGCGCTGTTCGTGGTCGGTGACGTCGCCGGCCACGGCGTCGACGCGGTGGCCACGATGGCCCAGCTCAGATTCAGCGCGAAGGGCATGGTCACCACCGGCTCGTCGCTGACCGGGGTGCTGGCCCGGCTCAACTACCTGCTGCTGCACTCGCGCGACACCCAGACCACCGCCACCGTGGTGCTCGCCCGCTACGACCCCGCCCGGCACGTCCTCGCCTGGGCGCAGGCCGGGCATCTGCCGCCGCTGCTCGTGCGTCGCGGGGAGGTGCGCTATCTCGACCGGCCCGGCGGCATGCTGCTCGGCGCGAGCGCGGCCCCCGTCTTCGAGGCGGCGGAACTCGGCCTGGAGCCCGGGGACCGGCTGCTGCTGTACACCGACGGCCTGGTCGAGCGCACCGGCGAGAGCCTCGATGTGGGCCTGGACCGGCTGGCCGAAACGGTGCGCGACCAGGGCTGCGGCGCGTCCGGATCCCTGGACGCGTTGCTCGCCACGATGCTCGCGGAGGAGGGGCGGGACGATGTGTGCGTGCTGGACATCAGGGTGCCGCTGGAGGACCTGACGGACGTGGCGGACGCGCCGGGCACGGTCGACTAGGACCGGTCGGCGCCGGGACCCGTGACGCCGCCGGCATCAGTCGTCGTTCCGGTGCCGCCAGTACCAGAGCACCCCGACGACGAGGGCCAGCAGGAAGACGGCGGGCACGAGCAGGCCCGGGATGCGGGAGCCGGTCATCGGGGCTGGCTTTCGTTCGTGGTGCGGCGGTACGCGCGGCCGTCGGCCGCGGGCTGCCCATGATGGCGCCGGCGCACCGTCCGGGCAATGCCTTCTTCGGTGTGTCTCCCGGTGTTCGAATACGTTCAGTCCACGGGGTGACCGGCCTTGATGCCGACCGCGTCGGACAGGCGCAGCAGCGGCCCGCCGGGGCCCTGGCCCCACTGCACCGGATCCAGGACGAAGCCCACGTGGTCGCCTCCGTCGGTGCGGTGGAGGATGGTGCCGACGAACCAGGCCGCCGTGTTCCGCAGCACCATCGCGCCGCCGTACCCTTCCGTCCACTCCAGGTGCGCGAACTTGTCGATCTTGTCGCCGGTCTCGCCGCCGAGGAGCTCCGCGAGGTCCCGCTGGTCGCGGGTGAGCAGGTGGACGCCGAGGTGCTGGGCGGCCCGGGCGACACGGTAGGTGTGGTTGGCCTTGGACAGCCAGACGGCGAACCGGGGCGGCCGGATGGAGCACTGCGAGGCGAAGCCGACCAGACACCCGGCCCGCTCACCGTCGGCCACGGCCGTGACCACGCACAGGTCGGGGTCCAGCCGTGCGAAGAAGCCGGCCATGGAGCGCTTCACGGGGCCGTCCGTGGCGCCGTTCCTGCTCTCCGGGCCCGCCGCACCCGCGTCCCCCGTGCTCCGCGTCCCGTCCACGTCCGTCATGGCACCGCGCTCCCGTCCGCCGCTACGGCTCGGCCTCGGCGTACGCAGGAAGGCCCGGACGCGGCCCGCGCCGCTCCCCCGGGGTTCCCTGCGCCCCTCTCATGAATCGTCGCCCAGGCTGGTCCGCGACTCCAGCGCGCGGCGCGTGTCGTCGCCGTAGACACCGGTCTCGTCGCCGCTGATGCCGTACCAGAGCTGGAACCGGGCCACGGCCGCGGTCAGGTCGGCGTCGTAGGTGCCGCTGGTGGAGCCCTCGCGGTAGACGTCCGGGATGCGGAGCAGCCGTTCCTGCAGTTCGGTGACCTGGGGGCCGGTGTCGCCCGGGCGGAGGGTGCCGGGGCCGTCCGGGTCGGTGGTCGCGGTGGCGGCGGTGGGCGCGGGGGATGCGGTGGGGGTCGGTGCCGGTGAGGTGGCGGGCGGTGCGGTCGTCGCCGGCCGGTGCGGGGGCGCGGTCGCCGCGGCCTGCTGGCGGCCGGTGAGGAGCAGGGCGCCGCCGAAACCGAGGAGAGCCGCGGCGGCCACCGCCCCGGCGACGGCGGTCCGGCGCAGGGCGGACCTGGTGCGGGGCTGTGGCGGTACGGGCGGGAGCTCCTGTGTCTCCGCCTCGTCGGTGTCCGCTGTTCGCCCCGGAACGCTGTCCATCTCGCGCATCAGCTCCGCGAGGCCGTCGAGACGGCGGGGCCGCAGGACCCGGACAGGTTCCAGGACCGGTCGGGGATGCGGCCGTTCGGGATCGGGAGGTGTCGGCACCTGGCTCTCCTTCCGTCGTCCCCGTGCTGAGATACGACGACGGAGCTGCCGCCGTTCAGGCGCGGCCGACATCCTCCAAACGCTCGAGACGCTCAACTGGGTAAGAAGTGTTGAGGGTTTGGGAAAGCGCGTGCTAGACAGCGCCGTCATGACGCCTTCTTGGTCACGCCGCGGTTTTCTGGCCGTCTGCTCCGCAACCGCTGTCGCCCTGGGTCTCGGGCCCCGGGCGTACGCGGCGCCGGACGAGTTCGCCACGCTCCGGGCGAGATGGCGCGCCCTGATCCTCGGCGAGGGGTTCGACCCCACGGCCGAACCGTTCCGGAGCCGGCTCGCCGACCTGGGCACGACGGCGGGCCGGTACCGGGCCACGTTGGCCCCCGCCGCCGGCTCCCTGTGGCCCGACCTGGTCTACGCCGACCCGGATCCGGACACCGACCAGGAGTCGTACGGCTACTCGGGCAATATGAACACCAGTTACACCCGGCTGAGCACGCTCGCGCAGGCCTACTGCCGGCCCGGCACCGGCCTGACCGGCGACGCGGATCTGCGGGACGCGATCCTCACCGGCCTGGACCACCTCCACGACGACGTCTACAACGCGAACCAGACCCGCTACGGCAACTGGTACAGCTGGCAGATCGGCGCCCCGCAGGCGCTGCTGGACGCGTGCGTGCTGATGTACGACGCCCTGCCGGCCGAGAGGCTGGCCGGCTACCTCGCCGCCGTGGACCACTTCGTGCCCGACTCGGCGGTCGCGAGCTACAGCGGGACGAGCACGGGTGCCAACCGGGTCGATCTGTGCCGGGTGCTGGCGCTGCGCGGTGTCGTCGGAGCGAACGCGGACAAGGTGGCGCTGGCCCGCGACGCCCTCTCCCCCGTGTTCCCATACGTCACCTCGGGCGACGGCCTGTACGCCGACGGCTCGTTCATCCAGCACACGACGGTGCCGTACACCGGCTCCTACGGCTCCGTCCTGCTCGGCGGTCTCGGGCTGCTGTTCGCACTGCTGGCGGATTCGAGCTGGGCGGTGACGGATCCGAACCGGCAGATGGTGTTCGACGCGGTGGAGCACGCCTGGGCGCCGTTCCTCCACAACGGCCTGGTGATGGACGCCGTCGCCGGCCGGGCGATCAGCCGCGGGCTCTCGGCGGCGGACCCCGAGCAGATCCAGCAGGACGACCATCTGCGCGGCCATCCGATCCTGGCCTCGATCGTGTTGCTCGGGCAGGGGGCGAGCACGGCCGAGAACGCCCGCTGGCGCGCTCTGGTGAAGGGCTGGATGCAGCGCGACCACTACAGCCCGCCGCTCGCCGACCCGGTGCTGAGCCTGCCGCAGCTGGCCCGGCTCAAAGGGGTCCAGGACGACGAGTCGGTGACGGCGTTCGCCGAGCCGGCCGGGCACCGGCTCTTCCCGTCCATGGCGCGGGCCACGCACCGCGCACCCGGCTGGGCGGCCGCGCTGAGCATGGCGAACAAGAGGATCACGTACTACGAGACCGGCAACGGCGAGAACCTGCGCGGCTGGCACACCGGGTCCGGGATGCTCTACTGGTGGGGCGACGCCTTCGCAGGCGGCCAGTACAGCGACGCCTTCTGGCCCACCGTCGACCCCTACCGGCTGCCCGGTACGACCGTCTCGCGCAAGGCGCTGGCGGACGGGGCCGGCGGGGACTGGGGCGCCTCGATGCCGGACGTGCACTGGGTGGGCGGCGCGACGGACGGACGGCGTGCCGCCGTCGGGCAGTACCTCAAGGGGCTGCAGTCGACGCTCGTGGCGAAGAAGTCGTGGTTCTTCCTGGACGACACGGTCGTCTGTCTCGGTGCGGGCATCACCTGCACCGACGGCACGGCCGTGGAGACGACCGTGGAGAACCGCAACCTCGGCCCCACCGGCGCCGCCCCCTTCACCGTCGACGGCACGGTCCAGCCGGCCTCCTACCCCTGGTCCGCGACGCTCACCGGGGCGAAGTGGGCGCACATCGGCGGGCACGGCGGCTATGTCTTCCCCGGCCGGGCGACGGTGCACGCCCTGCGCGACGCCCGGGACGGCAGCTGGAGCACGATCAACAAGGGCGGCTCGACCACCGTCGTGAACCGCAGGTACCTGACGATGTACGTCGATCACGGCACCGACCCGGCGAACGCCTCGTACGCCTACCAGCTGCTGCCGGGTGCCACCGCGGCCCGGACGCAGGCCCGGGCAGCGGACCCGAACTGGCTGACGGTGCTCGCCAACACCGACAGCCGGCAGGGCGTGTCGGTGCCCTCGCTCGGCTTCACCGCCATGAACTTCTGGCTCGGCGGAACGGTCGGAACGCTCACCGCGAGCGATCCGTGCTGCGTGATGATCAGTGAGAGCGAGGACGGCACCGCCGTGATCGCGGTGAGCGATCCGATGCGTATGCGCACGAGCCTCACCCTGACCTGGCGGCGGGCGGTCGCCGCGGTGACGTCCGCGCCGGGCACGCTCGCCTCGGCGGCCACCGGTTCCGCACTGACCCTGACCTTCGGCGACCTCACGGGCACGGCCGGGGCCACCCAGCGGGTCACCGTCAGGCTGGGCTGAGCATCTCCCGCGCTCCCTGCACGAACCGGCCCAGGGACGCCGTGAACGCGGTGACGAAGGCGTCCCTGGCCTCCTCCGGCAGGGCCTGCAGGGACAGGTAGGGGTTCAGGTCCTCCAGTTCGACCAGCAGGAGGTCGCCGTCGCGGGTGCGGCAGGCGTCGACCCGCTGGATGCCGTGGCCGAGGTCGTTCCAGTCGATGAACCGCCGGGCGAACTCCAGGTCGGCGGCGGTGGCCGCATAGGGCTTCAGCTCCCAGCGGCGCTCCGGGTCGGGGGCGTACAGGGCGTACTGGTAGTCGTCGTCGACGAAGTAGAAGGACACCTCGTGGACGAAGTCGACGCAGGGCTGGATCAGGACCTGGCCGGTGGCGAGCGCGGGCACCTGGCCTGCGGGCACGATCCTGAGGCCGAGGGAGTCGGCGCCCCGCATGGGCTTGACGACGTACCGCCCGGCGGCCGGCAGCAGGTGCAGTTCCTCGGCGCGGCCGACCGTCGGTATGACGGGGAAGCCCGCGGCGCTCAGGTCGAGCAGGTACTGCTTGCCGGCCATGTCCGCCTTGCCGGTGAGCGGGTTGTACACCCGGGTGCCGGTGGCGAGGGCACGCGCGCGGAAGGCGTCGTACGCGCGCTGGTAGCCGAGGACGGGCCCGCTGTTGCGGACGATCACGGCGTCGAAGCCGTCCATCAGCGCCTCGGCGTCCAGCGGATGGCACAGGGCGAGGTCGAAGCGGGTGCGCAGCCGGGAGGTCAGGAAGATGTCCTCGTCGCAGTAGCGGCGCCCGCGGGCCTCGTACGCCAGATCGGTGACGTAGAGCAGGCGGGGGCGGGCGGCGGGCATACGGGGTCTCCTCGGGCGGATGCGGCCGTGTCGGCGGCGGGCACGGAAAGGTGCCGTGTCGGCGGTGAATGCAGAAAGGTTACGTCGGGGTACGGGCGCGCCTGTTCCCAGCCCCGGCCTGCCCGCAACCTGCACTCCGTGCTGCGAGGCACGGACCCCGACCCCAGCACCGGGTGCCGAATCCCCAGCACTCAGTTCCCCCATGCACCCACTCGCACTGCACTGAGTGCCATAGGGCTCATCCGGGTGCTACGTTCCCCTCCATGAGCTCCAGCAGCGCGGCGCCGGCCGTGAAGCCGCCGATGCGCGATGCCCTCGTCGCGGCGGCCTTCCAGCTCTTCCTGGAACGCGGGTACGAGCAGACCACCGTGGACGACATCGTGGCCCTGGCGGGCGTCGGCCGGCGTTCGTTCTTCCGCTACTTCCCCTCCAAGGAGGACGTGGTCTTCCCCGACCACGAGCGCTGCCTGGCCGACATGACCGCCTTTCTCGCCGCGAGCAAGGAGGAGCATGAGCCGGTGCGCCGGGTGTGTGACGCGGCCCGGCTGGTGCTGGGGATGTACGCGGAGAACCCGGCGTTCTCCGTGCAGCGCTACCGCCTCACCAAGCAGGTGCCGGGCCTGCGGGCCTACGAGCTGTCGGTGGTGTGGCGTTACGAACGCGCCCTCGCCGAGTACCTGCGCGGACGGTTCGCGGGCCGGCCCGACGGAACGCTGCGGGCGGATGTCATCGCGGCCGCCGTGGTCGCCGCGCACAACAACGCCCTGCGCTCGTGGCTGCGTTCGGACGGCCTGGGCGACGCGGGAGCGGCCGTGGACCACGCGCTGGGGTATGTGCAACGGGCGTTCGGGCACACGGCCGAGCCGGTCGCGGCGCCTGCCCGGATCGAATGGCCGCCGGCCGGCGGGGCGGAGGGCGGTCCCGAGGACGTGGTGGTGCTGGTGTCCCGCCGGGACGCCCCGCTGTGGCGGGTGGTGCAGGAGCTGGAGACGGCACTCGGTCGCACCTGACACCCCGGCCCACAGATTGGGGGTACGCAGTGCCTTTACGAGTGACACTGAGTGCCATACTCTGTCGGCGTGCACGGTGGCACGGCTGCCGCGCACGCGTGTGCCCGGTGCGCGCCGGACACGCGGGATTCCGGCCGAGCGCAGGGAGTTGACCAGCGTGTACCACCACTCAGCAAGCGCCTCGCATTCGGCGGCCGGTTCCGCGGCGGGTGTTCTCGACCCCGTCTCCGCGGACTCCAGGGACGCCCTCGTCTTCCAGCGCTGCACCTGGTGCGGCACCGCGATGTACCACCGGCTGCTGTGTCCGGTGTGCCAGGGCAGCGAGCTGCGCACGGAGCGCAGCGAGGGCGTCGGCACGGTCCGGCACTCCACCGTGGTGCACCGCAACACGCCCGCGGCACGCAATGTCTCACTGATAGAGATGGCCGAGGGGTTCGTCGTACGGGGCCGGGTCATGGGCCCACCGATCGGCATCCACAGCGGCGACCGGGTCCGGCTGTCCACCGCCCAGGATCCGGTGCGGGGCGAGCCGGTCTTCCAGCTGCTGGACGAGCCGTACCGGGGCGCCTGGACCTGACGGCGCCGCGCCGCCGTCCCCGGCGCCTCGGCTCCAGGAGCAACTCCCTTGCGGGTGCAGGCTCGGTTCCGGGCGGCTCGCACTCCGCGAGGGTCGTCTCACTCCGCGAGGGTCACCCGGATCCCGACCGTTCCGTCCAGTCCGCGCCGCAGCCGGCTGCCCAGCAGGGTGAGGCGGCCGACGATGCCGTACTTGCGGGCGATGAGGTCCCGGTAGCGGGCGGTGGTGGCGGCGTCGGTGATCTCCGCGGCGGCCGGCACCTGGTCGCCGGTGGGGTTGCCGCGCAGGTCGCAGGGGCCGACGAGGACGTCGGGGCGGCGGCGGATCCGCTTGACCTTGAAGCTGTCGGCGGTCGTCCAGACGCCGAGGGTGTCACCGTCCCGGACCACCCACACCGGGGTGGCGACGGGGGTGCCGTCCCTGCGATGGCTGGTCACCAGCAGGTACTTGCCGGAGCCGAGCCGGTCCAGCCGCGTGTCGTCCATGCACGGGAGTCTAGGAGGCCGCCCGGCTCGTGCGCGTCCCGCTCGGTCACGCCAGGGCGGCGGCCATGCGCCGTACCCCCTCGGTGAGGATGTCCGGCGAGGTCGCCAGGTTCAGTCGTACGTGCCCCGCGCCGCCGGTGCCGAAGGGCAGGCCCGAGCTGAGGGCGACCCGGCCGAGGCCGAGGAAGACCTGTGCGGGGTCGTCGCCGAGGCCGAGGGCGCGGCAGTCGAGCCAGGCGAGACAGGTGGCCTCGGCGGGGTGCAGGCGGATCGCGGGCAGGTGCTCGGCGAGCAGGCCGGCGAGCAGTCGCCGGTTCGCCTGAAGTCCGGTGAGCAGGGCGTCGAGCCAGCCGGTGGCCTCGCGCAGGGCGGCGGTGTGGGCGATGACGCCGAGGTGGCTGGGGCCGTGGCCGACCTCCTCGGGCAGCCGGTCGAGGTCGGTGGCGGCCTTGGGTCCGGCGAGGGCGAGGGCGGCTTTGAGGCCGGCCAGGTTCCAGCCCTTGGAGGCCGACATCAGGGACAGGCCGCGTTCGGCGCCGGGCACGCTCAGGTACGGCACGAAGGTGACGCCGGGGTGGACGAGCGGGGCGTGGATCTCGTCGGCGACGACCCGGACGCCGTAGCGCTCGGCGAGGGCGGCGACGGCGGCCAGTTCGTCGGCGGTGTGCACGGTGCCGGTGGGGTTGTGCGGGCTGCACAGCAGGAAGGCGGCGCGGCCGGTCCCGGCGGTAGCCTCCCGGAACGCCTCCTCCAGCGCGGCCGGGTCGATCCGCAGACCGGCGCCGAGCGGGGCTTCGACCACCCGGCGGTCCATGTGCGTGACGAACTGGAAGAACGGCGGATACACCGGCGGGTTGACGATCACCGGATCGCCGGGCCCGGTGACCAGTTTGAGCATCTCGACCACACCGAGCATCACGTCCGGAACGATCGCGGTGCGCTCGACGGTGATCCCGTCCCAGTTCCAGCGTGCGGCGGCGAACGCGGCCAGTGCCTCGGCGTAGGCGGTGCCGGCGGGGTATCCGGTGTCGCCGAGGGCGAGGGCGTCGGTCGCGGCGCGGACGACGGGTCCGGCGAGGGGTACGTCCATCTCGGCCACCCACAGCGGCAGCACGTCCTCGGGGTAGGTGCGCCATTTCATGCTGGTACGGCGGCGCAGCTGCTCCAGGCCGAGGGTGTGCAGCGGGTCGGGTTCGCCGGGAACGGCGGGCGGGATGCGGGTCATGGGGCTCACGATAGGAGCCCGTGCGGGGCGCGGGAACGACCGGAACGCCCGGGAGCCGGGCGGAGATCAACTCGGGCGCGCGGATCGCGTCTTGAACGGTGTGTCCCTCGTCCGGCAACTCATCCGTACCCAGGAGCTGACCCACATGACCGACAACCCGGCAGCCGCCGACGACATGGCCGTCTCGCTGCGTGGCCGTATCGACACCAGCCGGCCGCACACCGCTCGGATCTGGAACTACTGGCTCGGCGGCAAGGACAACTACGAGGTCGACCGCGCGGCCGGCGACCGGATACGTCAACTGCACCCCGGCATCGGGGAGTACGCGCGTGCCGACCGGCTGTTCCTGGGCCGTGCGGTGCGCCACCTGGTCGGCGAGGTGGGCATCCGGCAGTTCCTGGACATCGGGACCGGGCTGCCCACCGCCGGCAACACGCACGAGGTCGCCCAGCGGATCGCGCCCCAGGCGCGGATCGTGTACGTCGACAACGACCCGCTGGTCCTCGCGCACGCGCGCGCCCTGCTGACGAGCACGCCCGAGGGCCGTACCGACTATCTGGACGAGGACCTGCGCAATGTCGACGCGATCCTCGAACACGCGGCGAAGACGCTGGACTTCGGCGAGCCGGTGGCGCTGATGCTGCTCGGCGTGGTCATCTTCATCGGCGACGACGAGGACCCCTACGGCCTGGTGCGGCGGTTGACGGACCGGTTGCCGGCGGGCAGCCACCTGGTGCTGTCGCACACCGTCACCCACCCGGCGATGCCGGACGTGGACGAGGCGGTGAAGTTCTGGAACGAGCACGGCACCCCGAAGCTGACCCAGCGCACCCCCGAGGACGTGGCCCGGTTCTTCGACGGTCTGCAGCTGCTGGAGCCCGGTGTCGTGTCCTGCTCGCGCTGGCGCCCGCAGGACGACCACGGGGCGGAGCCGGAGGAGGTCGCGATGTTCGGCGGGGTGGCCCGCAAGGGCTGAACTCTGCCCTCCGAAGTCAGGCGCTGAACGCCCGGGCCTTCGGGCGCGTATGGAGGTACGGGCCCTCGACGACCCGAGGGTCCCGCGCCGCCGGCACGGGCGGCGCGCGTTCGGTTCGGCTTCGGGAGCCCTGCATGCGGCACGCACGACGACGGATCGTCAGGCGGGTGACACGCCTGGCGGCGGTCGGCGGACTCCTCCTGGGCGGCGCGATGGTCGCCCAGGCGGCCATGGCGAGCGAGACACCCCCGGCCGCCGCCAGGCCGCTCGCCGCCGCATCCGGCGCCGGGGGCACCGGGACCGCGCTGGTGGCGCGGCTCGGCACGGCACGGACGGCGGGCAGCTGGATCGGCGCCGACGGGCGGCCGGTCGTGGCGGTGACCGACGAGGCGGCGGCGCGGGAGGTGCGGCGCGCGGGCGCCGAGGCGAAGGTCGTGGCGCACAGCATGAACGAGCTCAAGTCGGCGACGGCGGCGCTGCGTTCGGCGCCGCGTGTGGCGGGTACCGCGTGGGCGGTGGACTACCGGACCAACCGGGTCCTGGTCAGCGCGGACAGCACGGTGTCCGCGAGCGACTGGTCCAGGATGAGCCAAGTGGCCGCGAAGGCGGGGAGCTTCGTGCGGATGGAGCGCACGAAGGGCACGTTCACCACGCGGCTGAACGGCGCCCAGCCGATCCTGTCGACGGGGGGCCGCTGCTCGGCGGGGTTCAATGTGACGAACGGGCAGAGCGACTTCATTCTCACGGCCGGCCACTGCGGTCCCGCGGGATCCACCTGGTTCGCCGACAACCAGGGGAATCAGCAGCTCGGCCGGACGGTGGCCAGCACCTTCCCCGGCAATGACTTCTCGCTGGTGCAGTACGCCTCCGGCAGGGCCGGTGACGGCGCCGACATCGTCGCGATCGGCGGCGGCAACGGGGTGCGGATCACGGGGCTCGCCGATGCGGCGGTGGGGCAGCGGGTGTTCCGCAGCGGCAGCACCAGCGGACTGCACGACGGGACGGTCACCGCGCTGAACGCGACCGTCAACTACCCGGAGGGTACGGTCACCGGGCTGATCCAGACCAATGTGTGCGCCGAACCCGGGGACAGCGGCGGGCCGCTGTTCTCCGACGGGATCGCGCTCGGTGTGACCTCGGGCGGCAGCGGTGACTGCACGACGGGCGGGACGACGTTCTTCCAGCCGGTGACGCGGGCGCTGGCGGCGCTGAACGTGAAGCTGATCGTGTCGGCGCAGAACGCCGGTGGTGCCGCCGGGAAGGCGTCCCCCTCCCCCGCGCCGTCCGCCTCGGCCGCGCAGGGCGCGGTGGCGCCGAACGCGGCCTCGCCGGGTTCCGCGGCGCCGGTGACGGGCGCGCAGGGCGAGACGCTGCTGGCTCGGCTGACGGACACCCGGAACATCGGTCCCGGGCTGCTGGTCATCGCGGGCAGCCTGATCGCGCTGGTCGCGACCCGCTACATCCGGGCCGAACAGGACCGCAAGGCCTATCAGCGCTACTACTCGGCGACCTGGGGCTGACGCGGGCGGCGGGGTGACGCGGGCGACATGAGAAGGGCACCCGTGCGCTCACGGGTGCCCTGAAGGTAAGGGGAAGGCGCGGTCCGCGCGAGGTCGGTCAGGCCGCCCGCTGCGACCGCGGGGCCGCGGCGGCCCACTCCATCACGAGGCGCTGGTACTCCGCGCGCTGCTCGGTGGTCAGTGTCCCGCCCGACCGGCGCCACAGGGCCCTGATCTCCTCGTTGACCTCCGCGGCCGAGCGCTCGGGGGCGGCTTCAACAGTGGTGGACATGCTGTGAAGCATATGCCGATCGAGGTGAAGGCGCTGTGAGTAAGTACACCCGAGGCGGACATTCCGGACGTGGTGCTCATCACGTCGATGTGTCAAGCCTGGGACGGGAGTTCACACCGGGCCCTCACCCAGCACCAGCACCTGGATCGCCAGCACCGCGGCGCCGCGTGCCCAGTCGTGGAAGTCGGACACCTTCGTCTCCAGGTCGACCGGGTCGGCCAGCGGATGCCGGTGGGCGCCGATCGTCTCGCGGACCGTGTTCCCGGCCACATCCATCAGGCCGACCCCCTCTCCGGCGAGCAGGATCTTCTGCGGCATCGCCAAGTTGGCGATCTGCGCGACGAGGGTGCCGAGGGCCCGGGCGGCCTCGTCGATCACCCGGGAGGCCATGGGCTCGCCCGCGGCGGCGCCGGCGAGGATCTCCTCGTAGCTGGTGTCACGGCCGGTGGCGGCGCGGATCTGGTACTCGATGCCGGGGATGGTGAGCAGCGACACGGCGCTGCCGCGTGCGCCGCTCGGGGTGAGCGGGCCGTTCGGGTCGATGATCCAGTGATGGCCGAAGCCGTGGCCGTCCTCCGCGAACGGTACGCGCCTGCCGCCGAGCACCAGCCCGTACCCGATCCCGGCGCCGATGGTCAGGACGGCGAAGCGGTCGAGTCCGCGGCCGGCGCCGAACCAGGTCTCGGCCTCGACCAGCGCGGCCACGTCGTTCTCCACGACGACCGGCAGCCCGGTGCGCTCCCCGACCAGCGCGGCGAGCGGAACGTCCCGCCAGCCGAGGAACGGTGACTCGGCGACCACCGCGCGTTCGCGCACGAGGCCGCCCACGCCGATGCCGATGCCCGCGGGGGCGGGGTGCCCCTCGGACAGGGTGGCCGCCAGTTCCGCGAGCAGTGCGGCGACGGCGGCCGGGTCGTGTGTGACGAGCGGCCGGTCGAGCCGTGCGCTCACCTCGCTGCGCAGGGTGGTGACGACGCCGTAGACCATGTCCCCGGTGATCTTGAAGCCGAGGAAGGAGCGGGCGTCGGCCACGACGTCGAGCGGCTGTGACGGACGGCCCTGGCGCGCCTGGGCCGGTCCGGCCGTCCCGGAGGTCTCGGCCAGCAGCCCGGACTCCAGCAGCGGCTTGGTCAGCCGGGTGAGACTGCCCTGGGAGAGCCCGAGGCGCCGGGCCAGCTCGGTGCGGGACAGCGGTCCGTGCACGAGCACCTCGATCGCCACGGAGCGCTCCGCGGGGCTCAGCGGCAGCCAACTGGTCATGGACCCGCCCCCTCCTCATCTTTCCTTTTCTTCGGCCTCAGAAGTAATCACCCCAACCCTACGGGGTCAAAGGTGCGCCGCAGAACCTCCCACCCACCCCTTGACGGTATGATTCTTCCGCATCAAAAGTAATCGGCATGACTTTCTCTCTCGGTATCGTCGGCGCCGGACAGTTCTCCGGTCAGTTCGCCACGCTGTTCCAGGCCCATCCCGGCGTCCGTGACGTCTACGTCACCGACCTGCTGCCCGAGCGGGCAGAGCGGCTCGCCGCCGCGCAGGGTCTCGCCGGCACCTTCCCGTCGTACGAGGCCATGCTGGAGTCGAAGGCGGTCGACGCCGTCGCGGTCTTCACCCAGCGCTGGACGCACGGCCCGCTGGTCCTGGCGGGCCTCGGCGCGGGCAAGCACGTCTACTCCGCCGTCCCCATGGCGATCACCGCGGAGGAGGTATCCGCGATCATCGACGCGGTACGGGCGACCGGGCTGACGTACATGATGGGCGAGACCAGCCAGTACAACCCGGCGACCGTGCACGCCCGCAACCAGATCGCCCAGGGTGCCTTCGGCCGGCTCTTCTACGCCGAGGGCGACTACGTGCACGACATGGACCTGGGCTTCTACGAGGCCTACCAGTACAGCGGCGGCGACAACTGGAAGACGACGGCCAGCTATCCGCCGCTGCTGTACCCGACGCACTCGGTGGGCGGGGTGCTCGGGGCCTGGCGTACTCACGCGGTGAGCGTGTCGGCGATCGGAGTGCGGGACGAGCGCGGTGACGGCGTTTTCGATCGTTCGGTCAGCCAGTTCGACAACGACGTGTCCAACGCGACCGCGTTGTTCGAGGTTGCGGACGGCGGATCGTTCCGTACGAACGAGTTCCGGCGGGTCGGCTATCCCTCGCACATCCGCGAGTCCCGGTTCCGGTTCTTCGGTACGGAGGCCAGCATGGAGCAGCTGGCGACGGTGGCGCTGTGGCAGGACAAGAACGGGGTGAAGGACATCAGCGAGCTGCTGGAGCCCAAGCCGACCCTGGCCCCCGACGATCCGTCCCTGGCGCACATCGCGCCGGACCTGCGGGCCGCCTTCACCTCGGGTTCGGCGCCGGTGCACGACCGGGCGCGGCTGCCGCAGGAGTTCGACCACCTGCACAACGGCCACGAGGGCAGCCACCACTTCCTGGTGGACGACTTCGTCACCGCGGTCAACACCCGCTCGCTGCCCTCGGTGAACGCATGGGTGGCCGCCCGTTACACCCTGCCGGGCATCATCGCGCACGAGTCCGCGCGGCAGGGCGGGGTCCGGCTGCCGATCCCCGACTTCGGGGACGCGCCGGAGGCGTGACGGTCCGGGCGGCGACGGACTCGGGTGCCGCTCGGGTGGTGATCAGGTGCCCGGCTTGCGGCCGTACACGAAGACGTCGTCGCCCGTCCTCAGCAGCGACCAGTACGCCTTGGCGTCCTTCGTCGTCATGTTGACGCAGCCGTGCGAGCCCGGCGGGTTCCACATGCTCAGGTTGACCGAGTGGAAGGCCTGGCCGCCGTCGAAGAACTGGCTGTAGGGCATCGGCACGTTGTAGACGGTCGAGACGTGGTGGAGGTCCCGCCAGTAGATCTTCTTCAGGCCGGTGCGGGTGGTGTAGCCCTTGCGGCCGGTGCGCACGGGGACCGGTCCGTAGACGAGTTTCCTGCCGTCCTGGATCCAGCTCAGCTGGAGCGTGAGGTTCACACAGGCGATCCGGCCCTTGTTCACCGGGCACGCGCCGTCCTTGTTCGGATTGTTCCCGACGGCCTTCTGCTTGTTCATCAGGTCCATCACGCCCCAGGTGACCGGGCCGGCGTAGCCGATGTCGGGCATGATGCCGTGCTTGTCCTGGAAGGCCTTGATGGCCTGGCAGTCGGCGGCGGACTGCCTGCCGTCGACCGGCAGGCCGAGGAACTTCTCCACCTGCTTCTGGTACGGCCCCGTCTGCGTGGTGCAGCTCGCGGCCTGGGCCGGTGCCGCGGTGAAGGCGAGCGTGAGCGGCGCCACCAGTCCCGTGACGCCCAGCACGACGGCACCCCGTCTGCGTATGTCCCCCATGTGCGACCTCTTCTCCCCATCTCGCCCAGGGCCTGCCCCGGGTGCTCCCCTGCGCGATGCCCACGATCTCGGACTACTAGACCTGCGCGGGGGTCCGGGGGTTGTGGTTCCGGTCAGGCTGTGACGAAACGGTGAACTTCCTCGCCGCGCAGCCGGCCGGCGGGCAGCTTGCGGCCGTACGCGACCAGCAGGAGGTCCTGGCCGCGGCCGTAAAGGGGCGCGCCGGAGCCGAAGGACCAGTCCACGTCGTCCGCGCACAGCCGGACGCCGGTGAGGTCGGTGCCGAAGATCCGGAAGGCGCGCGGGTCGACGGCGTCCAGCAGGATCCGCAGCCGGTCCTCGGGTACCTCGCGGTCCAGCCCGAGGGCGACAGTGACGTCCAGGCCGTGCACGACGTCGTGGCCGAGGGCCGCGGCGAGGCCGCCGACCGGGGGTGTCCAGGGGTGGTGGGCGTGCGCGTGCAGGAACGCGGCGAGTACGGCGTCCGGGTGGGTGGCCGCGTCTCGGCGGGCGAGGCGGTCGGTCATGCGGTGCAGGCTGCCGCGCGCCTTGACCAGCTCCACCAGCACCCGCGCCGTCGGATGGCGGAACCCCATCGACATGTGCGCCACGACCTCCCGCACCCGCCACCCCGCGCACAGACTGGGCGCATTCCACTGCTCGGGTGTCAACGCCTCGAAGAGATCGGCCAGTTCTCGACGCTCGGCGGCGATGGCGGCGGCCGTTGCGGGCCTGTCTGCTGCGGTGTGTGCTGCTTTCCCCATGCATCCAGGGTGGTGGACGCCGTCGCCGGAAGTCCAAGACATGATCCGTCTCGCATCTAGCATGATCGGTTATGGAGTTGAGGCAGCTGCGGTACTTCGTGACAGTGGTCGAGGAGGCCGGGTTCACCCGGGCCGCGGAGCGGCTGCATCTGGCCCAGCCCGGGCTGTGCGCACAAGTGCGGCAGCTGGAGCGGGAGTTGGGGCAGCCGCTGCTGGACCGCTCGGGCCGCTCGGTGCGGCCGACGGAGGTGGGTGAGGCCGTACTGCCGTATGCGCGGGCCGCGCTCGCGGCGGTCGACGGGGTGCGGCAGACGGTGGAGGAGTACACCGGCCTGCTGCGTGGCCGGGTCGCCGTCGGTCTGGTCCCCGGCACCCTCGCGCACCCCTTCGACCTGGCCGGACAGCTGGCGGACTTCCACGAGGCGCACCCCCAAGTGGAGGTCACTCTCACCGAGGACACCTCCGACCGGATGCTGGCCGCGCTGCGCCGGGGCGAGCTGGACCTCGCGGTGGTCGGTGTCGCGGAGGAGGCGCCGCCGGGCATCGCCCACCACGTGGTGATCGACGAGCCGCTGGTCGCGGCGGCCGTCCCCGGACACCCCCTGCTCGCCGAGTACGACGGCTGCGCCGCCGTTCCGCCAGCGGCCCTGCGCGGGCACCGGCTGATCGGCCTGCCGCGCGGGACCGGGGTGCGCGGTGTCCTGGAACGGCTGTGCGCCGAGGCGGGTTTCCGGCCGCACATCGCGTTCGAGGCGGCGACGCCGGACGCGTTGGGCCGGCTGGCGGCTCGCGGGCTCGGGGTTGCCCTCCTGCCTGGTCTCGGCCCCCGGCCGGGCCTCACCGTCCTCCCTCTGCAGGACCCACGGGCACGCGGCCGGGTGGCCCTGGCGTGGCGGGCGGAGGGGCCGATGCCGCCGGCGGCGCGAGAGCTTCTGGGGCGACTGCGGGAGGGAATGGGCGGGGGCGGGTGAGCGCCGTTCGGAAGTCTGGCCGTTGCCGGGTACGGGTGCAGGGGTGGCTGGTCGCACAGTTCCCCGCCCCCTCTTCCGGGCGCTCGTAGCTGCGCGCTCCCGTCCAGTCCAGTTCCCCGGAATTGGACCGGGTCCGCGGCTGCCCCGCCCCTCTACGCTGCGGCACATGCACCCCACCCTCGCCGACGATCTCTCCCGGCTCCCCGAACTCCTGCAGTCCGCCCGCGATGTCGCCGTCCGCGAGGCGGCGGGGCTGGCCGAGCGGCCGGTCGCCGCGCCCGGCCCGGCGCCCGCGCGGGCTCCGCTCCCGGACGACGGCGCCGGTGGGGAAGCGGCGCTCGCACGGTTCGCCGAGCGGTGGGCGCCTGGGTTCTCCGGCTCCGCCGGCCCCCGCTACCTGGGCTTCGTCACCGGTGGCGCGACCCCCGCGTCGGTGGCCGGGGACTGGCTGACCTCGGCGTTCGACCAGAACCTGTCCGGGGCGGGCGGTTCCTGGGCGCAGGAGCTGGAGCGGGAGACGGTGGCCTGGTTGCGGGAGCTGTTCGGGCTGGGCGAGGCGCACAGCGGGGCGTTCGTGACCGGGGCGACCGCCTCCAACACGGTCGGGCTGGCGATCGGCCGGGAGTGGCTCGGCGAGCGGCTCGGTGTGGACGTCTCGCGGGAGGGCGCGGCGGCGCTCGGCCCGGTCGAGGTGCTCTCCGGCAGCCCGCACTCCAGCGTGACCAAGGCGATGTCGGTGCTGGGGCTGGGCCGCGACCGGCTGCGCAAGGTGCCGCTGCTGCCCGGCAACCGGGAGGCCCTGGACGTGGCCGCGCTGGAGTCGGCCCTCACGGACCTGGACGGCCGGCCGGCGATCGTCGTGGCGAACGCGGGCACCGTGAACACCGTCGACTTCGACGATCTGCAGGCGATCGCCGCCCTGAAGGAGCGGTACGGCTTCTGGCTGCACGTGGACGCGGCGTTCGGCGGCTTCGCCGCGCTCTCCCCCGAGTACGCCGCGCTGGTCGACGGTCTCGACGCGGCCGACTCGGTCTGCGTGGACCTGCACAAGTGGCTCAACGTCCCCTACGACGCGGCCGTGCAGTTCACCCGCCGCCGCGACCTTCAGGTGAGGGTGTTCCACAACGCCTCCCCCTATCTCGGCCTGCCCGCCGGCGAGCCCGACTTCCTGCATCTGACCCCGGAGAACTCCCGGCGGCTGCGCGCCCTGCCCGCGTGGTTCTCGCTGGTGGCCTACGGACGCGCCGGGCATCGCGAGATCGTCGAACGGAACGTGACCCTGGCGCGCCGGCTCGGCGCGGGCATCGACGCGCTGCCGGGCCTGAGGCTGCTGGCACCGGTCCGGCTGAACGTCGTGTGTTTCACCCTCGCCGAGGACCCCACGCAGGAGCGGGTCGACGCGCTGGCCCGGGCGGTCGCCGATTCGGGTCAGGCGTATGTGACGCCGACGGTGTACGGCGGGGTGCCCGGGCTGCGGGCCGCGTTCAGCAACTGGCGCACCACCGAGGCCGACACCGAGCGGGTGCTTCAGGTGCTGGCGGCGGCCTCGGGCTGACGGTCAGGGTGCTCAGGGGTGCCGCAGTGCCGCGCGGAAGCCGGTGTTCACCGCGGTGAGTCCGCCGTCGACCACCAGGGTGGTGCCGGTGATCCAGGCGGCGTCGCGGGAAGCCAGGAAGGCGACCGCGGCGGCGATGTCCTCGGGTTCGCCGACCCGGCCGAGCGGGTAGAGCGAGCGGACCGCGGCGAGTTCGTCGTCTCGGCCCTCCCACGCCGAGGTGCGGACGGTGCCCGGCACCACGAGGTTCACCCGCACGCCCCGGCCCGCCGCGTGCCCGGCGAGGGTGCGGGTGAGCGAGCCGAGGCCGGCCTTGGCGGCGCTGTAGGCGTGGTTGCCGAAGTCCTGCTGCCCGTTGACGGAGCCGATGCCGACGATCGCGCCGCGTCCGGAGGCGGCGAGGTGGGGCAGGGCGGCGCGGCAGCAGCGGTAGGCGCCGGTGAGGGTGACGTCGAGGTCCTGGGCCCATGCCTCGTCGGACTCGTCCTCGAAGAGCGGGGCGTCCGGGGTGCAGTGGGCGGCGCAGTTGACCAGCACGTCGAGTGAGCCGAACGCGGCGACGGCGTGGGCGACGGCCGTCTCCACCGAGCCGCGGTCGGCGATGTCGACCGCCAACGCCTCGGCGGCCAGGCCCTGTTGGCGCAAGCCGACGGCGGTCCGTTCGGCCTCGGGCAGGTCCCGGTCGGTGACCAGGACCTGCCCGCCCTCCTCGGCGAGCCTCCGCGCGACGGCGGCGCCGATGCCGCGGGCCGCGCCGGTGACGAGAACTCCGTGTCCTGAGAAGCGGGTGTGATCGGTCATGGGCTGACCGTACGGCCCGGCGCGTGCCCTTTCACGGTATCCGGTGACGTCGGCCGGCTTGCCCGCGTCCTGCACCTCGACCAGGTACCGCCGGCCGTCGGGCCGGCTGCCGTCGAGGTCGAGGGCGTCGCGCCAGTTGTCCTCTCGGACGCCGAACAGGTGGCGCATGTGCTCCGCGCGCAGCCGGCCCGGGGTCGGGGCGACGGCGGCGGCGCCGCGCGGACCGAGCGGGTCCAGATGGTCGGCGACGACGGCGGTGTCCGCCGGCCGCGGTGAGCAGGTCGGCGGTTCCTCGATGGTCTCGGGGCGGTCGTGCTCCGAGCGGTGCTCGCGGGTGCCGCGGCCGGTGACGTGGACGGTGGCGCGCGTGTCCGGCCTCCCGTGGCTGCTTTCGACTGCCGGCGCCGTCCACTGTCACGGGAAACCGGACACCTTCTGTCGGTATTGCCGGCGTGGGCTCAGTGTCCGCGCCGGATCCATTCGTCCAGGTGCGGTGCCTCGGCGCCGATCGTGGTGGCGTCGCCGTGGCCCGTGAGGACCTTGGTCTCGGGTGGGAGGGTGAGGAGTTTGTCGCGGATGGAGTCGATGATCGTCGGAAAGTGCGAGTAGGTGCGTCCGGTGGCGCCCGGGCCGCCGTGGAAGAGGGTGTCCCCGGTGAAGACGGTGCCGAGGCCGGGGTCGTACAGGCAGACGGCGCCGAGGGCGTGCCCCGGGGTGTGCAGCACGGTCAGGTCGGCGCCGGCCGCCTCGATGACCTGGCCGTCCAGGAGGTGCCGGTCGGGGTCGCGGTGCGGGTGGGTCGTCTTCCACAGCGGCAGGTCGTCGGGGTGCAGCCAGATGGTGGCGCCCGTCAGGTCGGCGAGGGCCGGGGCGGCGTTGATGTGGTCGTTGTGGGCATGGGTGCACACGATGGCGATCAGGCGCCGGTCGTCGACGGCGCGGGCGATGGCCTCGGCGTCATGGGCGGCGTCGATGACGATCACCTCCCGCTCGTCGCCGACGATCCACACGTTGTTCTCGACGTCCCAGGTGCCGCCGTCCAGGGTGAACTGCCCGGAGGTGACGAGGCGTTCGATGCGTACGGTCATCAGAGGACCACCACCGATCGCAGCACGTCGCCGTGGTGCATCCGCTCGAAGGCCTTCTCGACCTCGTCCAGTTGGATCGTCTCGGTGACGAACGCGTCGAGCGGCAGCCGGCCCTGCAGGTGCAGGTCGATGAGCATGGGGAAGTCACGGGAGGGCAGGCAGTCGCCGTACCAGCTGGACTTCAGGGCGCCACCGCGGCCGAACACGTCCAGCAGGGGCAGTTCGAGCCTCATCTCGGGGGTGGGGACGCCCACGAGGACGACGGTGCCGGCAAGGTCCCGGGCGTAGAAGGCCTGCTGGTAGGTCTCGGGGCGGCCGACGGCCTCGATGACGACGTCGGCGCCGAAGCCGCCGGTCAGCTCGCGGATCGCCGCGACCGGGTCGGTCTCGCCGGAGTTGACGGTGTGGGTGGCGCCCAAGGTTCGGGCCTTGTCGAGCTTGCGGCCGTCGATGTCCACGGCGATGATCTTCGCCGCGCCGGCGAGGCGGGATCCGGCGATGGCGGCGTCGCCGACCCCGCCGCACCCGATGACGGCGACGGAGTCGCCCCGGCCGACGCCGCCGGTGTTGAGGGCGGCGCCGATGCCGGCCATGATCCCGCAGCCCAGCAGGCCGGCGACCGCCGGGGAGACGGCCGGGTCGACCTTGGTGCACTGTCCGGCGGCGACGAGCGTCTTCTCGGCGAACGCGCCGATGCCCAGTGCGGGCGAGAGCTCCGTACCGTCGGTCAGGGTCATCTTCTGCTTGGCGTTGTGCGTGTCGAAGCAGTACCAGGGCCGGCCGCGCAGACAGGCCCGGCACTGTCCGCACACGGCCCGCCAGTTCAGGATCACGAAGTCACCGGGTGCCACATCGCTCACGCCCTCGCCGACCGACTCCACGACACCGGCGGCCTCATGGCCGAGGAGGAAGGGGAAGTCGTCCGAGATGCCGCCCTGCTTGTAGTGCAGGTCGGTATGGCAGACGCCGCAGGCCTGGACGCGCACCACGGCTTCGCCGGGCCCCGGGTCCGGCACCACGATCGTCTCGACCCGTACGGGCTCGTCCTTTCCTGGTGCGATCACGCCGCGCACTTCCTGCGCCATGGTCCGGCCCCTTCCTCGAATGCCTTCGCAGCCGACCCTACGCGCGACCGATCGGTAGCGGGGCGGACGCCTCGCCGGGGGCGCCCGGCGAGAACGGTGTGCCGCTTTGTAAGAAATGACCCCGCTCTCCGGTAAGAATTTGACCGAATAACGTCATTCCATGATGGCAATCATTTTGCAGGGTGCATGAGTTCGCCTGGTGTGTGTACCGGACCGGGCGTGCCTCAATAGGGGCATGCCCATCGAAGGCGGCAATGGACGTGTCGCATTCCTTTTCTCGTCCGGGGCCGCGCCGCGGCCCGGAACAGGACGTGAACTCCTGGACGCCTTCCCGGTGTTCGCCGACGCGCTGGACGACCTCTGCGGGCGCCTCGATCCGTATCTCGAACTCCCGCTGAAATCCGTGATGTTCGCGGACGACGGCACGCGTACGGCCGCGCTGCTGGAGCGGGAGTCGTTCGCCGGGCCCGCGGTCTTCGCGCTCCAGGTGGCGCAGTACCGGTTGCTGCGCAGCTGGGGCGTCCTGCCGGACGTGGTGTTCGGGCAGGCGGCCGGGCGGATGGCCGCCGCGTATGCCGCGGGCGTCTTCTCACTGGCGGACGCCTGCCACGCGGTCGGCACCCTGGCCCGGCTGCTGGGCGGACCGGCGGACCCGGAGCCGCACTCCACGCGCCTGGACGGCGTCCTCGACGCCTACGGCCGTACCCTCGCCACGCTCCACCCGGGTGCGCCACGCCTCCCCCTGGTGTCCGACGTCACCGCCCGTCCGGTGGGCGCGGAGACCGCCGAGCCGGAGTTCTGGGTGCGGCGCGCGCCGCTGCGCTTCGCGGAGGCGGTCGGCCGGCTGCACCGCGACGGAGTCCGCACCTGGCTGGAACTGGGCGCGGGTGACGGGCTCACCCGCCTGCTCCCGGAATGTCTCCCGGACCGCCTCCCGGGCGGTACGGCCTCGGCTTTCGCGCTGTCCCGGGACTGGGCGGCGCTGCGGTCGGGGCCGAGCGCCGGCTCCGGGGCCGTACAGGGGTGAGGGCCGCCGCCGGGGCCGTACAGCGGCTTGGGCCGCTTCCGGCGGCCGTGCGGCACCGAGGGCCGTCCCGCCGGGAACGGCCCTAGCGCAGGTGCCCAGCGCCCCCCGCGTCCGCGTGCGGGTCAGGCCTGGACGGCCGGCAGCAGGCCCGTCACGGGTGCCACGAGGTCGGTGACCTGGTGCAGTTCGTTCAGCCGGTTCAGCTGGCTGACCTGGTTCAGCGAGCGCACCTGCTGGGAGACCCGGGGGACCTGCGCCTGGTGCTGGGCGGGGATGTCGCTGACGGTGAGCGAGTCGAGCACGGCCATGGGGTTGATCTGCCCGGGGTGCAGTGCGCTCGCGCCGGCCGCGTTCGCCAGCGGTGCGGCAAGGCCCGTGACCCCGGCGGCGAGGCCGAGGGCGGCGACGATACGTCGTGTTGAGATCATGTTCTCAACAACGGCCGCGGACCCTGTCCGGACACGGGCGGCGGCCCTCGCTCACTCGTGAGGCGGAGCCCGCCGTCTGCGCTTGCCGTGGCCGCCGGGCCGGGGGAATCTCGAAGGGTGGGGGTCCGTGCGGTCCGCGCCCCGCCGGGCCGCGGGCGCCCGAAGGAGGTCACCCATGGGCACCGCGACAGGTTCCGCCTTCGACATCGAGACACTGCGCCGGGGAATAGAAGGGAACACGGGGAACACCCTTCTGTCGCTCTACGCCGACGACGCGGAGATCCGTATCGTCGACCGCAACAACCAGCCCAGCCACCCCACCGTGCTGCGCGGGCGGGGTCAGATCGCCGAGTTGCTGGACGACATCTACAGCCGCGACATGACACACAAGCTGGACCGGTGCGTCGTCCAGGGCGATCACGCCGCGTTCAGTGAGTCCTGCCAGTACGGGGACGGTACCCGCGTCCTCGCCGAGTCGATGGTCACATTGCGCGACGGCAAGATTGCCGACCAGTTGATCATCCAGGCCTGGGACGAGTAGGCGCACCCCGGTATGGCAGGTGCCGGAAGGAGATTCGCGAGGGTCCGGGTCACCTCCCGGCTGACCTGGACCTTCTCGGCGCAGGCGAGCCTGGGGCGGCTGCCCCGGGCTCGCCCTCGACGGCCAGGACCAGCTTCCGCAGCAGGTCCGCCAGTGTGCGCTGATCTGTTTCGGTCAGCGCTGAGAGCAGCGCGCCTTCGCCCGTGTCCTCCGCTGCCGCGTGTGCTTCGAAGGCGGCGTGGCCGGCCTCGGTGAGCCGGACCCGTACGCGCCGGCGGTCACCGGTCTCCTGCGTGCGCGTGATCAGCCCTGCCTCCTCGATCGGCCCGAGCCGGGCCGACAGCGCGCCCCGGGTCAGGCCCAGCCGCTCGGCGAGCCCCGAGGGACTGCACTCGTACGGCGGTCCGGACCTGCGCAGCGTCAACAGCACCTTGTACTGCCAGTACTTCAGGCCGTCGGCGTCCAGCACCTCCCGGCGGGCCTGCGCCGTGTGCCGGGCCAGGATCATCAGCCGGGCGGCGATGGCCTCCCGCACCGGGTCCAGCCACTCCAGCTCGCGCGCCCAGACTGCCACGTGCCGGTCCACCGAGGTCAGCGCATCCAGGCGCTGTACTCCATCACGTCCCCGGCCTTGACCCGATACCGGGGATCATCCCTGGTGAAGGTGGTCTCCAGACCGAGCACGGCGCCGGTGCGTGGATCGAGGATCAGCATGCGCCGCGCGCCCTGGGCGTCGTACGTGTACGCCTGTCCCGGGCGGCCGAGCCGGTCCGTCACCTGCCCGGCCGGGCGCAGGCCCTTGGCGTCCGCGAGGATCCGGACGAGCGCGGCGGACTCCCGGGCACCGAGTGTCCAGTGGTCCAGCAACTCCTGGACCGCGTCGAGGAGTTCGGGCGTGGTCGGGGATCCGGTGCCGGTGCGGGCCGTCTCGGTGAGGTAGGCCCGCAGGGCGGCCGGCTCGTGCGGGGGGCGCGCCTCGGGCGGGGCGTCGCTCCAGCTCGGCGGGTAGGTGGTCCGGCTGAGCACCTGACCGTCCGTCACCAGGCGCGGCGCGGCGCCCTGGTCGGTGAGGACCGGGCGGCCCGGGTGGCGCGGGTCGGTCGCCACGACGACCTCGGTGTGGCTGTCGTCCGCGCTCCACCGCACCACGCGCTCCTCGGGGAGGGGCAACGGCGGCCTGTCGTCGCTCATGCCGAGGCTCCAGGACTGCACATGGGTGCCCTTGCGCAGGCCCGGCGAGCCGTCCGCGGCGGCCGCGGCGGCCAGTTCGGCCATCCGGTCCAGCGGTACGGCCGTGGAGTGGGCACGTACGGCCAGCGGGCGGGGCGCGGCCACGGCGGGCTGGCCGCTCGGGCCGCCGACCGCGCCGAGGAACTGCGGCGGACGTACGAGACGCGGTACCAGGCGCTGCGGCAGCGCCTGCTGGCGTGTCTGCTGCTGGGGTGTGCGGTGCTCGCGGCGGCGGGCCTGCTGGTGGTGTCCGCCGCCGCGTAGGGCCGCCGTGGGTCAGGTCCGGGACCACTTCTGGTTGTCACCGCCGTTGCAGCTCCACAGCACCAGCGATGTGCCGTTGCCGGTGCCGGCGTTGTACGCATCCAGGCACAGG
Organism: Streptomyces sp. NPDC002076; assembly: GCF_053593835.1. NCBI lineage: Bacteria > Bacillati > Actinomycetota > Actinomycetes > Kitasatosporales > Streptomycetaceae > Streptomyces > Streptomyces sp. NPDC002076. The sequence continues at coordinate 37,497 of NZ_JBSFDI010000002.1, read as the reverse complement.
CCGGCGTGGACGTTGGTGATCGTGCCGTCGGCGTTCACCGTCCACTTCTGGTTGTCCTGGCCGTTGCAGTCCCAGATCAGGCGAACCTGTTCCAGGAGGCCCAGCCCATCGGGGCGGTGGGCACCGGGATCTGACGGGCCGTCGCCGCCCGGGCCGGACCCGGCTGGGCGAAGAGCAGGGCGGCGACCGCGGTGAGGACCAGGACGAGCGCGCGTACGGCGGCGGTGCGGCACCGGCGTACGAGGGCTGCGGCGAGCGGACGGGGTGGGGGGTGCATCGGTGCCTCCGCGTGCGGAACGGACTCCACGCTGATCGATATTTCGAATTTGGACCGGTGACCCGAACAAGTCGCGCGCCGACCGTAGAGCCGGCCGAGGATGAAGTCAACGGGTGCCACAGGTGTGCACCTGCCGTCGACGTTGGGGCGTTGAGCCCTCCCGAGGGGCGAAGCGGCCATACTGGCCGTCGTGCGCGTTGCGATCATGACGGCGGGGTCCCGGGGCGATGTGGCCCCCTACACCGGGCTAGGACGCCGGCTCGCCCGGGCCGGACACGAGGTCACCCTGGTCACCCACGCCCGCTTCGAGCCGCTGGTGGCGGGCTCCGGTGTGCGGTTCCACGCGCTGCCCGTCGATCCCCGGGCGGAGCTGGAGTCCCCGCGCGGCCGGGGCCTGCACCGCAGTACCAGCGGTGCCGGGAAGCTGCTGCGGGTGGTGGACCTGGCGCGGCGGCTGGTCGGGCGGATGACCGAGGATCTGCTCACCGCGGCCCGGGACGCCGAGGTCCTGCTGCTGTCCGCCTCGCTGGCCCCGCTCGGGCATGCGATCGCCGAGGGGCTGCGGGTGCCGAGCATGGGCGTCTATCTGCAACCGCTCGCCGCGACGGGGGAGTTCGCGCCTCCGGTGCTCGGCGGCGGCCGCTGGGGCGGGCCGGCCAACCGGCTCGCCGGACAGGGTGTGAGCCTCGCCGTGGAGCATGTGTTCGCGGCCACCGTTCCCGACGTGCGCGCCCGGCTCGGACTGCCCCCGATGCGCACGGGCGCGGCACGGCGGGCCCGCGAGCGGCGGCACTGGCCGGTGCACCACGGCTTCAGCCCCCTGGTGGTGCCCAGGCCCCGCGACTGGCGGGCCGGCCTCACGGTGAGCGGCTACTGGTGGCCGTACGACGCGGAGACACAACTCCCGGACAGGGTGAGGAAGTTCCTCGAAGCGGGCCCGGCGCCGGTCTTCGTCGGGCTGGGCAGCGCCACCGTGCCGGACGCGGCCCGGCTCAGCGCCCAGGTGGTCGCGGCGCTGCGGCGGGCCGGGCTGCGCGGCGTGATCCAGCGCGGCTGGGGTGGGCTCGCCGCCGCCGGGGACGACATGCTGACCATCGACGACGTGCCGCACGCGCTGCTCTTCCCGCGGATGGCCGCGGTGGTCCACCACGCGGGCGCGGGGACGACCGCGGCGGGACTGCGCGCCGGGGTGCCGGCCGTGCCGGTCCCGGTCCAGTTCGACGCGGGGTTCTGGTCCGCCCGGCTGGTCGCGCTGGGGGTCGCCCCGGGCGTCGTACCGCTGCGCCGTCTCACCGTGGACGCGCTGGTCCCGGCCCTGGTGCGGGCCACCCGGGAGCGGGCGTACCGGGAGCGGGCGCGCTCGCTGGGCGCCCGCATCCGCGACGAGGACGGTGCCGCCCCGGTACTCGCGGCACTGGAGCGGCTCAGCGGCTGACGAGCCGGCCGGAGCCGGCCCTCAGGGGTCAGCCGTTGGTGAGGACCATCCGGAAGCGCGCCTTGCCCGCGAGCATCTTCTGGTAGGCCTCCCCGGCGGCGTCCAGCGGCACGGTCTCGGTCGTCGGACGGATGCCGTGCAGGGCGCTGAAGGCCATGGTGTCCTCGACGTCCTGCGAGGTGCCGGACGGGTGGCCCCGCACGACGCGCGCGGCCATGAGCAGCTGGGCCGGATTGACGCCCATCGGCGCGGTGTCGGCTCCGATGACCACCAGCTCACCGCGCGGTGCCAGCCCGTCCACGGTGGCCGTGATGGCGTCGGAGTTCCCGGCGGTGGCCAGGACGGCCCGGGCGCCGCCGAGGGACTGCAGCGCCTCGGCGACCGGCGTGCCGGAGGTGCTGTCGACGTAGTGGTGGGCGCCCAGTCGCTTGGCGAAGTCGGCCTTCTCCGCGCCCCGGGCGATCGCCACGGTCTCGAAGCCCATCGCGACGGCGTACTGCACCCCCAGGTGCCCCAGACCACCGAGCCCGAGCACGGCGACCAGGTCTCCCGGCCGGGCCGAGCTGCGCCGCAGCCCGTTGAACGTGGTCACGCCCGCGCAGGCCATGGGTCCCGCATCGGTCGCCGACAGGCCTTCCGGGATCCGGGCGAGGGCGTCGGCGGGGGCGATCACCTTCTCGGCGAAGCCTCCGTCGTAGGCCCACCCCGGGACCTTCAGGTTCGGACACACGATGAAGTCGCCCTGCCGGCACGGCTTGCAGTGCCCGCAGCTGCCGCCGAACCAGCCGACCGCCACCCGGTCACCGACCTTCCAGCCCCGTTCCAGCACGCCCTGGCCGAGTTCCTCGACATGCCCGGCGATCTCGTGCCCGGGCACCTCGGGGAACGTCACGCCCGGTAGTGCGCCGCTCACGAAGAGGGCGTCACTGTGGCAGACCCCGCACGCCTCCACGGCGATCCTCACCTGGCCCGGCCCGGGCTGGGGCACCTCTCGTTCGACCAGCTCGAACGTGCCGTTCGGAGCGGTCACCTGCGCGACTCGATACGTACTCATGCGCTTCTCCGGAGAATGGGTACGACAGGCCTCCGGTCCAGCACACCAGCTCCGGGCCGATCGCGCGCGTCGAGCCCCGCGGACCCGTGCCGGCCTCGCTCCACGGGCCCGGCACCGGCCCGCGGTCCGGACGTCCGTGCCCGGTCATCCGCCCCGGGGCCGCCAGCCCTCCGGCCGGAGCATGCCGAGCAGCAGCCGCACCAGTTCGTCGACCACCTCGTCGAGTGTGGCGTCCACCCAGCCGGCGCTCCAGTCGTGCAGCAGGCCGTTGACGCTGCCGATGAAGGCCGTCGCGGCGAGACGGTAGTCGCGGGGCGCCGCCTCCCCGCGCACCACGGCCGCGTCCGCCTCGGCGCGGATGAGGTCGATCCAGCGGGCCCGGCGGGCCAGTCGCTGCTCCTCCAGACGGGGGCTGACGCCGACGATCTCCACGAAGGTGATGCGGATGCGGCGCTGGTCGCAGGTGACGTCGCGGGCGTAGGCCCGGAAGAGCACGCCTGCCCGCTCGGCCAGCGGCAGGCCGTCCGCCGTGGCGAGGGCGTCCAGCACCGCCTGTTCGGCCCAGCCGTTGACCTGGAGGTGCAGCGCGGCGAGGACGTCCTCCAGGGTGCGGAACTCCTCGTAGAACTGGCGGGTCGACAGGCCGGCGGCCTGGCTCAGCGCGGCGACCGTCGTGCCCCGGTAGCCGGGGGTGCCGCCGAACAGCTCCAGGGCCGCGTCCAGGAACCGCCTGCGCCGCTCGGCCTGCCGTTCCTCGGCGGATCTGCCGCCGTAGCGGCCCGTCGGCGCCTTGAGCCTGCCCGCCACGTGTTCCCCCTCCGTCCACCACCGGTCACCCAATCTTGTCGTGCACACATCTTGTCGAGCAGCCCATCCCTTCCTTACTTTTCAGTAAGTTCACTGTGAATGCGCCCGTGTTCAGAATCCCCGCACACCCCCCCGAGGAAGGAGAGCAGTCATGCCTGCCTCCAGAACCAGGCACCTGTGCTCCGTGGCCGCCGCCCTCGCCCTGACCGTCGCCGGCCCGGCGACCGCCGCGTCCGCCGCGAGCGGCGCCTCCGGCGGTCTGCGTGAGGTGCTGTTCGTCGGCAACAACTGGGACGGCACCGCCGATGTCATCAAGTCCTCCGGCGACTTCGCGAAGATCGGCCGGATCAACGTCGTCCCCGACAAGGCGGCGCGGCTGGCCGAGATCAACGCCGACCCGATCAAGTGGATCTACTACACGTCCATCCGCAACCAGGTGGGCGAGGGACACGACCAGTACGTGGACGACATGTACTCCACGCCCGACGGCAGGTCCGTGGTCGTCTCCCGGCCCAGCTTCGCCGACGTGGTGTCCATCGACCTGGCCACCGACAGGATCAACTGGCGCTTCCCGGTGGCGGGTTACCGCGCCGACCACATGGCGGTCTCGCCCGACGGCACCCGGGTCGCGGTCTCCGCCTCGACCGCGAACAAGGTGCAGGTGCTCGACATCGACTCCGGTAAGGAGCTGGGCGAGTTCGACACCGGCGACAAGCCGCACGAGAACTTCTTCACCAACGGCGGCAAGTACATCTGGAACATGTCCATCGGCGAGGTGACCACCTCCCTCGACGACCCGGGCTGGGACTGGACGAAGGGCGACCGGCACATCACCGTCGTAGACGCGACGACGTTCAAGCAGGTCAGGACCATCGATATGCGGCAGCGGCTGGACGCGATCGGGCTGAAGGACTTCTCCGACGCCGTCCGGCCCGCCGCCTTCACCCCCGACTGGTCCAAGCTGTACTTCCAGGTGTCGTTCTTCAACGGCTTCCTGGAGTACGACGTCGCCGCCGACAAGATCACCCGGGTGAAGACCCTGCCGGAGAACCCGGCGACGAACCCGGACCGCACCACCTGGCTGCTGGACTCGCGCCACCACGGCATCTCGATGAACCCGGAGGGCACCAAGCTGTGTGTCGCCGGGACGATGGACAACTACGCCGCCGTGGTCGACCGGGCCTCCTTCGACGTCGGCCCGCTGATCACCGCCGCCACGCCGTACTGGGCGACCGTGAGCGGCGACGGCAAGGACTGCGTCATCTCCGAGGCCGGCGCCGACCAGGTCACGGCCATCGACTTCGCCACCGGCCAGAAGCTGCTGTCCGTGCCGGTCGGCGACCATCCGCAGCGCGTCCGGCTGGGGCACGTCCAGGCCGACTGGACGGGTCCGGCGGGGAGTTGAGCGCCGTACGGCTCCCGGGGTGACCCCACTCCTCCCGGGGGCCGTACGGCTCCTGCTCGCCCGGCCTCAGAAGTGCGCCGCCGCCCACGCGTCCAGCTCGGACTTCGCCGCGCTCAGCAGGTCCGCCGAGGGCGCCGTGGCCCCGTCGGTCACGAGCGCGTAGTGCAGGGCGCCGGAGTCCGTGTCGGTGAGCAGCAGGCGGCGGCTGCCGGTGCCGCCCGGCTCGGGGGCGACGGCGACCGGGGTGGCGGCGCCGGTGTAGGCGGGTGGGGCACAGGCCGTGCCCAGGTCGGAGACGACGGTGGTGGACGCGGTGGGGAAGGACGCCGGCAGGTGCAGCTCGGTGGGCGCGCTGCCGTCGCCGGAGCGCCACACCAGCAACCCGTACCGGCCCGAGCCCACCAGCTTCGCCACGTTCGGCAGCGAGGACGGCACCGGGTTCCAGGTGAGGGTCGTGGAGCCGTCGCGGGAGCGGTCCTCGTAGGTGAAGGCGAGGGGCGTGCCGGCCGTGGCGCTCGGGTAGAGACGGTCCAGCAGCCGGGCGTCCTGGCGCAGGGTGACGTTCCCGGAGTCGTCCAGGCGTACGGCGGAGAGGTCCTCGTCGTTCCAGGCGTCGCCGGAGGTGCGCACCTTGTCGGGGTTGCCGTTCATCAGCTCGTGGTGCCGGCCGTTGTAGAGGTCCCACTGCCACTGGGTGCCGGAGAGCACCGGACCGGAGGCGGCGGGGTTCGTCCACCAACTCGCGCCCGGCCGACGGGAGTCGAGGGCCTGGTACATGGCCTTCAGGACGGTCGGCGCCTTGTCGGAGACCGTGCCGGACAAGGGGTGGCCGAACTCGCTGACCACGGCCGCGGTGCCGGCGGTGGCGGCGCGGTCGCGGACGGTCGCGAAGTCGGAGGCGTACTGGCCGTCGGCCGCCTTGCCCCACATGAGGATGCCGGAGATGGCCTTCTGGTCGTAGAAGTGGGTGTTGAAGACATAACCCGGGCCGAGCGTGCCCGCGTCCAGCAGGCCGCCCTCCTGCTTCTGGGTGGAGATGTTGGCGTTCCAGAACAGGTTGGGCTCCACGAAGGCGGGCTTGTCCTGCCAGCCGACGGCGTCCATGCGGGCGCGGAACTTCTCGTAGAACGGCCACAACAGGTCCCTCTCCCAGGTGCGGGAGGTCTGCCCGGAGTCGTAACTGCCGGCATAGGGCTCGTTGTACGGGTCGAATCCGGCGATGCCCGCGAACTCTGCGGAGTCCAGGTGCTGTCGGAGGTAGGTCATGGTCGCCTGCGCGGTGGTGAGGAAGGCGTCCTGAAGGCCGTAGGTGTTGTGCCAGAAGTCGTACTGCGCCTGCTGCACGGCGGCGTTCTGGGTGATGTTCTGGCCCCAGAAGAGGCAGATGCCGCACGACTCGGCCGGATAACTCCCCGTGTCCACCGCCCACTTGGGCGCGCCGTCGCCCGTGTACCAGCTTCCGCTGTTGAACAGGTGGCGGGAGTACAGGTCCTGGTGGAAGTCGGGGAAGACGCGGATGCCCGCGTCCAGGAGAGCGCGCAACTGCTCGGTGACGGCGGCCAGGTAGCCGGTGTCCAGCCGGCCTCGCACGGGTTCGGCGTGCGCCCAGGAGAACAGGAAGCGGACGCTGTTCGCGCCGCCGAGGGCGCGCAGCGCGGCCGCGGACTTCCGGGCGTCGGCTACGGAGGCGAAGGGCAGGCCGCCGTTCTCCTCCAGCTTGGTCTCGCCGGAGACGTTGTAGCCGCGCAGGACGATCTCGCGCCCCTGGCCGTCGGTGAAGCGGCCGCCCTGCACGGTGAGCGGGGCGCCGTCGAACCAGAGGGAGTCGGTGGGGAGGGCGGAGGAGGTGGCGGGGGTCGCGGCGGGGGGGGGGGGGGGGGCGCCCCCCCCCCCCCACCAACACCCCCCCCCCCCCCAACCACACCCCCCCCCCCCCGGAAGTAGGGATTGAAAAAAAACAACCCCGAAAACCGCGTGCCGAAAAAAA
>NZ_JBSFDI010000002.1:0-30522 GCF_053593835.1 Streptomyces sp. NPDC002076 | reverse complement strand
TCTTTCTTATTTTTTTTTTTTTCTTTTTGTGTTTTTTGTTTGGGGGGGGGGGTTGGGGGGGGGGTGGTGTTGGGGTTGGGGTGGGTTTTTGTTGGGGGGGGGGGGGGGGGGGGGGGGGGGGGGGGGGGGGGGGGGGGGGGCGCCCCCCCCCCCCACCGCCAGGAATCCACTGAGGACGACCAGAACAACCAGCAGACGCACCCGGATATTCGGCATGTCCACTACAGTCCGGCGATGTCCGGACAGCGTCAACACCTTCTGACTCTTCAGTAAGTTGACTATCAGTCAGCGAACTGGCTCAATCTCCCACCCGGCGTGTCACGTTGAGCAGGTACTCCTTCCGGTTCAGCGGGTTGTGGTCGGTGCGCGGCCGTTCCGGGACCGTGCCGCGGGTGACCGGCGCGTAGTGGTCGAACGCGGTCTCCAGTTCCCCCTCGCCCCGGGTGAGTCCGGGCAGCCGCTGCCCCAGCTCGTGCACCCGGACGGCCGGCACCGTGCCCTCCAGCGCGACGGTCGCACCGAGTGCCCCGGTGGTCTCCGGTACGGCGCCCAGCCGGGCCAGCACAGGGAGCAGCGCGCCGAGGGTGTCCGCCGGGGCCTGAAGCCGGAAGCGGTGCATGGGCTCGTGCACCCGGGTGCCCGCCCGGCGCAGCGCCTCGGCCAGGACCAGCGGGGTCAGGCACCGGAAGTCGTAACCGGTGCTCGACATGCTCTTGTCGAAGCCCTGGTGGGCGTGGCTCTGCCGGGGCGAGTAGCCGGAGTGGGTCATGGTGACGGTGCAGTCGGGGATCCGCCAGCCGTGCAGTCCCTGACCGAGCGTCTCGCGGACGGTGTCCTCCACGGCCTTGAAGAAGGCGTACGGCATCGAGCCGAGCTCCACCTCCAGGCGGAACTCCACCCCGGAGCCGGGCGGTGCGGGCTCGACGCGCAGACCGACGGTGGCGAGGAACGGGTTGGCGTCCTTCTTGTTGAACTCCACGGCGTGTCCGGTGCCGACGGGGCGTTCGATGCACAGGGTCGTCGTCTCGCGGAAGCGGACGTCCAGGCCGTACTCCTCGGCGAGGGTCGCCTGGATCACCTCCTTCTGCACCTCGCCGTAGAGGGACACGGAGGTCTCCCCGCGCAACTCGTCGTGCCGGACCCCGATGAGCGGGTCCTGTTCGGCGAGCTGGGTGAGCGCGAGGTGCAGCGAGCGCCGGTCGGCGCCGGGACCGGGCACGACGACGGTCTCCAGGGTGGGCGGCGCGAAGTGGTGCGTGTACGCCCTCCCCGGCCGCCCGATCGCGTCACCGATCCGCACACCGCCGAGCCCCCACACCTTGACGATCCGCCCGGCACCGGCACGGTCCTGCCGGACGTCGGTACCGCACTCGAACACACTGAGCCCGGTGACCCGCCCCTCGGTACGGCGCCGGGCACCTGCCCCTGCCGACGGGCCGCCACTGCCGAGGCCTGCCGTGCGCCCGTCGAGCGCCCGGCCGTTCCCACGGCCACCGGCGCCCCGCCCCACCGCGAGGCCGTCGGTGCCCCGGACCCCCGCAGGACCGCCCCCACGGCCGCAGCTGACCCAGCCCGCAGCACGGTCGCCGGAGACCCGCCCCTCCACGCGGATTCCCAAGCCCGTACCCCTCACCCGGCCATCGGCGGCCGGGCCCCGCGCACCACCATCCACACCCGGCCCCTGCGCACCAACGCCGGCTTCCTCGCCCGCCGCACCGCCATCGGCACCTTGCCCCTGCACCCAACCGTCGGTGATCCGGTCCTCCACCCGCCCGTCGCCCGCACCGCCCCCCTCTCCCCCGTCCCCGAACGGGACCCGGTCGCGGATGTGGAGGGTGCCGGAGAAGATGCGGGCGTAGGCCACCTTCTCGCCCGCCGGGCCGCGTTCGACCTTGAAGACCGTGGCGGACAGGGGGCCGGACGGGTCGCCACCGGCGGCGGGCAGCAGGTGCTCGATGCCGGCGGTCAGTTCGGGCACGCCCGCTCCGGTGATGGCGGAGCCGAAGTACACCGGATGGACCAGCGCGCGCCGGGTCAGGGCGGTGAGGGCGGTGCGCAGATGGGCGTCGGACACCCCGCCGTCGAGGTAGGCGGCCAGCACTTCGTCGTCGTGGGTGGCGAGCACGTCCAGTGCGGCCGGGCCGAGGCCGGGGACGAAACGGGCGGTGGGCGTGCCGAGTGCGGTGGCCTCCCCCATCGGGACGAGCGGTACGGACAGCCTGCGGGTCATCCGCTCGAGCACGGCGGAGCCCTGCGCGCCCCGCCGGTCGATCTTGTTCACGAAGATCAGCGTGGGGATGCGCAGCCGGCGCAGGGTGCGCATCAGCACCCGTGTCTGCGCCTGGACGCCCTCGACGGCCGAGACGACCAGCACGGCGCCGTCCAGCACGCCGAGCACCCGCTCGACCTCGGCGATGAAGTCCGGGTGGCCGGGGGTGTCGATGAGGTTGACGGTGACGCCGTCGAGCGGGAAGGAGACGACGGCGGACTTGATGGTGATGCCGCGCTGCCGCTCCAGCGCGAGGGTGTCGGTGGTGGTGCTGCCGGCGTCGACGCTGCCGATCTCGTCGATCACTCCGGCGGTGTGCAGCAGCCGTTCGGTCAGGCTGGTCTTACCGGCGTCGACATGCGCGAGAATTCCGAGATTGAGCAGATGCACTGAGCGTGATGTCCTTCGGCACGGGGCGGATTCCTTCCTGGGCGGACATGCACGCAGCGCGCATCGCTGGTCCTCTCTGTGTGACGACGGGTACCGCGCAGTGCAGCAGACACCGGCATCCGGCAGCAATGGATTAACGCTCAACAAATGCCGGTCACAGCACTCGCCGTGACCAGGGTGCGGTCGTAGGGTGACGTACATCACCTCCGATGGCTGGAAATCCCTGGCTGAAAACCCTCTCCCGCACGGTCTGGAGGGCACATGACCCGCATCTCGGTGAACGTGGACGGCACGACGTACGAGGACGACGTGGAACCCCGTCTTCTCCTGGCCCACTACCTGCGCGACCGCCTCGGTCTCACCGGAACCACGATCGGCTGCGACACCTCCAACTGCGGCGTCTGCACGGTCGACCTGGACGGAGCCAGCGTGAAGAGCTGCTCGGTGCTCGCCGTGCAGACGGACGGCTGCACGGTGACCACGATCCAGGGGCTCGCCCAGGACGGCGAGTGGACGGCACTGCAGCGCGCCTTCCACGAACAGCACGGCCTGCAGTGCGGCTACTGCACCCCGGGCATGATCATGGCCGCACGCGATCTGCTGCGCGAGAACCCGCATCCCGACGCGGACGAGGTCCGGCAGGGCCTGGAGGGCAACCTCTGCCGCTGCACCGGCTACCAGAACATCGTCCGCGCGGTGCTCGCCGCGTCCGGACAACCGACTCATGCGGCTGCCGAGGAGGTCACGGCATGACCGACCAGGCCGTCGAACGCGAGGTCGGGCGTCGCCGGCTGCGCAAGGAGGACGCCCGGCTGATCACCGGTCAGACCAACTGGACCGACAACATCCAGGTGGCCGGGCTACTGCACCTGGCGATCCTGCGCAGCCCGATGGCGCACGCCCGCCTCACCCGCGTCGACGTCTCCCCCGCCCTCGAACGCCCCGGTGTCGTAGCGGCGTTCAGCGGCGCCGACCTCGCCGAGGGGCTGGGCTCGCTGCCCTGCGCCTGGCCGGTGACCGAGGACATCGTGCTGCCCGACCACCCGCCGGTCGCCGTCGACGAGGTCCGCTACGCGGGTGACCCGGTCGCGGTCGTGGTGGCCCGCGACCGGTACGCGGCCGCCGACGCCCTGGAGGCGATCGAGGTCGACTACGACCCGCTGCCCCCGGTCCTCGACCTGGAGGCCGCACTCGCCGAAGGCGCCCCGCTGGTCCACGCCGACAAGGGCACCAACCGCTGCTACACCTGGCCGCTCGCCACCGGCGAGAGCTTCGCGGCGGTGCGGGACCGCGCCGAGGTGACGCTGAAGCGCCGCTACCACCAGCAGCGGCTGATCCCCAACGCGATGGAGCCGCGCGCGGTCGTCGTCACCCCGCTCGCCGCCTCCGGCGAGTACACGCTCTACTCGGCGACCCAGATCCCGCACATCCTGCGGATCATGCTGTCCACGGTCACCGGGATCCCCGAGCACAAGCTCCGCGTCATCGCTCCGGACGTGGGCGGCGGCTTCGGCTCCAAGCTCCAGGTGTACGGCGAGGAGGCCCTCGCGCTCGCGGTCGCCCGCAAGCTCGGCCGGCCGGTGAAGTGGACCGAGTCCCGCTCCGAGGGCGCGCTCGCCACCCACCACGGCCGCGGCATGATCCAGGACATCGAGATCGCCGCCACCCGTGAGGGAAAGCTGCTGGGCCTGAAGGTCGACCTGCTCGCCGACATGGGCGCCTACCTGATGCTGGTCACCCCGGGCATCCCGATCCTCGGCGCCTTCATGTACCCGGCGATCTACAAGATGGACGCCTACGACTTCACCTGCACCGGGGTGTTCACCACCCGCACGCCCACCGACGCCTACCGCGGCGCCGGGCGCCCCGAGGCGACCTTCGCCATCGAGCGGATCATGGACGAGCTGGCCGCCGAACTCGGCCTGGATCCGGTGGAGTTGCGGCGCCGGAACTGGATCCGGCACGAGGAGTTCCCGTACACCTCGATCGCCGGACTGACCTACGACAGCGGCAACTACGAGGCGGCCACCGACAAGGCGCTCGCCCTGTTCGGATACGACGACCTGCGCGCCGAGCAGCGGGGGCGCAACGAGCGCGGCGATCCGGTACGGCTCGGCATCGGTGTGTCGACGTACACCGAGATGTGCGGGCTGGCGCCCAGCCGGGTGCTGCGCGACCTCAGGTACGGGGCCGGCGGCTGGGAGGCGGCGAGCATCCGCATGCTGCCCACCGGCAAGGTCGAGGTGGTCACCGGCACCAGCCCGCACGGGCAGGGCCACGAGACCTGCTGGAGCCAGATCGCGGCCGACGTGCTCGGCGTGCCCTTCGAGGACGTCGAGGTGCTGCACGGCGACACCAAGGCGGCCCCGCAGGGCATGGACACCTACGGCTCGCGGTCGCTGGCCGTCGGCGGCGAGGCCGTGCACCGGGCCGCGAAGACGGTCGTCGACAAGGCGCGGAAGGTCGCCGCCCATCTGCTGGAGGCCAGCGAGCAGGACCTGGAGTTCAGCGACGGTGTGTTCTCCGTGAAGGGCTCGCCCGAGGCCCGTAGGACCATCCAGGAGATCGCCTTCGAGGCGTTCACCAATCACGACCTGCCCGACGGCGTCGAGCCCACCATCAACGCCGAACACGTCGTGGACCCGGAGAACTTCTCCTACCCGCACGGCACCCACCTGTGCGCGGTCGAGGTGGACACGGAGACGGGGCGGACGCGCATCCGGTCGTACGTCTGCGTCGACGACGTCGGCCGGGTCGTCAACCCGATGATCGTCGAGGGCCAGGTGCACGGCGGGCTCGCCCAGGGCATCGCGCAGGCGCTGTACGAGGAGGCCGTGTACGACGACGACGGCAACCTCCTGTCCGGCACCCTGGCCGACTACCTCGTGCCGTCGGCGGCCGACCTGCCGGACTTCGTCACCGACCGGACGGAGACACCGGCGGCCTCCAACGCCCTCGGTGTCAAGGGCGTCGGCGAGGCGGGGACGATCGCCTCCACACCCGCCGTGGTCAACGCCGTCGTGGACGCGCTCAGGCCGCTCGGGGTGCGGGACGTGCGGATGCCGTGTTCCCCGCACCGGGTGTGGCAGGCGATCCGGGAGGCGCGGTCCGGTGCGGCCGGCGGCACCGGCGGCACGGGGCCCGCGCAGTCGGGCCAGTCCGGCCAGGCGGCCCGGTCCGGCGAGCTGGGTCAGTACGGTCGGCCCGGTGAGGAGGGTTCGGCATGATTCCCCCCGCGTTCGACTACACCCGTCCGGACAGCGTCGACGACGCGGTGCACGCGCTCGCCGACGCGGGCGACGAGGCCAAGGTGCTGGCCGGCGGGCAGAGTCTGGTGCCGCTGCTGCGGCTGCGGCTGGCCTTCCCGGAGCTGCTCGTGGACGTCGGCCGGATCCCCGAGCTGCGCGGGGTCCGCGAGGACGGCGACTCGCTCGTCATCGGCGCGATGACCACGCACCACGAGGTGGTGCACGACCCGCTGGTGCGCCGGCACGCCGGGCTGCTCGCGCAGGCGACGGCCACGGTGGCCGACCCGGCCGTCCGGCACCGGGGCACCCTCGGCGGCTCGCTCGCGCACGCCGACCCGGCCGGGGACCTGCCCGCCGTGGCGCTGACCCTGGACGCCGAACTGGTCGTGGCCGGTCCCGCAGGGCGCCGCACCATCGCCGCACGGGACTTCTTCGTGGACTACCTGCAGTCGGCGCTCGTCGACGACGAACTGCTGCTGGAGGTGCGGATCCCGAAGACGGACGGCTGGGGCTTCCACTACGAGAAGTTCCACCCGGTCGCCCAGTCCTGGGCCGTCGTCGGCGTCGCCGCACTGGTACGGCGCGACGACGGGCGGATCGCCGAGGCACGCGTCGGGCTGACCAATATGGGGGCGACCCCGCTCCGGGCGACCGCGGCCGAGGAGGCGCTGGCGGGTGCCGACGGCCCGGAGGCCGTGGCCCGGGCCGCCGAGACGGCCGCGGACGGGACCCGGCCGGCGCAGGACCTGTCCGCCTCGCCGGAGTACCGGCAGCACCTGGCGCGGGTGCTGACCAGGCGGGCGGTGCTGACCGCCACCGGAATGGGGTGAGCGCCGATCATCACGATGGACGACCCGGAGCAGGTGCGGGCCCGCCTGGAGGAGACGGGGTACCTCGTCGACGAAGGGCTGGCCGTCACCTGCTTCCTGGCCCTGAGGCTGCACCGGCCGCTGTTCTGCGAGGGCGACGCGGGCGTGGGCAAGACCGCGCTCGCCGCCGCCCTCGCCGAGGCGCTCGGCGCGCCCCTGATCCGGCTCCAGTGCCACGAGGGCATCGACGCCTCGCAGGCCCTGTACGACTGGGACTTCCCGCGCCAGCTGCTGCATCTGAGGGCCGCCGAGGCGGCCGGGGTCACGGACGCGGACCGGCTGGAGAGCGAGCTGTACGACCGCCGCTTCCTCATCGCCCGGCCCCTGCTCCAGGCCCTGCAGACCCAGCCGTCGGTACTGCTGGTCGACGAGATCGACCGGGCCGACGACGAGTTCGAGGCGTTCCTGCTGGAGCTGCTGTCCGAGTACTCGGTGACCATCCCGGAGCTGGGCACGCTGCGCGCCGAGCGCCCGCCGGTCGCCGTGCTGACCTCGAACCGCACCCGCGAGGTGCACGACGCGCTGAAACGCCGGTGCCTGTACCACTGGTTCGACCATCCCTCCTTCGCCCGTGAACTGGCCATCGTGCGCCGCCGGTTGCCGCAGGTGTCGGCGCGGCTGGCCGAGCAGGTGACGGCGCTGGTGCAGGCGCTGCGGGACGCGGACCTCATCAAACCGCCCGGGGTGGCCGAGACCCTGGACTGGGCCGAGGCCCTGGACACGCTGGGGGCGAGCGAGGTGGACGCGGACCTGGCGGTGGCGACGCTGGGCTCGGTGCTGAAGTACCGGGAGGACACGGACCGGGCACGGGGGCTCGATCTCGCGGCGGTCCTCGCGGCCCGGGGCGGGTGAGGGCGGTGGGCACGACCGGGAACGGGACGGGCCGCCCGCGCGGGTCGGACGCCGTACGGCACGAGAGGGACGCCGAACGCCTCGGCACCGCCGCCGCACGCCTCGGAGCAGACGCGGAACCCCTCGGGCCCGACGCCGTGCTGCTCGGTTTCGTGCGCGCGCTGCGCGCGGCCGGTGTCGCGGCAAGCACCGAGCGGCTGCACGCCTTCCTGCGGGCGGTGGCCGCCCTGCGGCCGGGGGTGCGGGCGGATGTGTACTGGGCGGGTCGGGCGACACTGTGTGGCGGGCACGACGACCTGGAGCGTTACGAGCGGGTGTTCGCCGCGTACTTCGGCGCCACCGACGAGCAGGCCCGCCGGCCGGTGCGTGCCGCGCCCCCGCCGCGGCAGAGGCTGGTCGCCCGGGAGACGCCCACGGGACCCCGTACGCCGGCCGAGGGCGAGCCGACGGGACCGCCGGTCGCCGCGCTCGCCAGCTCGGCCGAGGTCCTGCGGCACCGCGACTTCGCCGCGCTCGCCCCCGCCGAACGGGACCAACTGCGTCGGCTGCTCGCCGCGTTCGCCTTGGAGGGCCAGGCCCGGCGCTCGGCGCGGCGCAGGCCCGCCCGGCGCGGTGAGGTCGATCCGCGGTGCACCGTACGGGAGTTGCTGCGGCGGGGCGGGGAACCGGCCCGGCTGCGCCGGCACGCGCGCGTGGAGCGGCCTCGCCGGGTGGTGCTGCTCGTCGATGTGAGCGGCTCAATGGCGCCGTACGCCGACGCGCTGCTGCGGTTCGCGCACGCGGCGGTGCGCACGGGCCGCACGGAGGTGTTCACCATCGGCACCCGGCTGACCCGGGTCACCCGCGAACTCTCGCACCGGGACCCCGACCTGGCGATGGCGGCCGTCGCGGCGACGGTGCCCGACTGGCGCGGCGGCACCCGGCTCGGCGAGCTGGTGCGCGAGTTCCTGAACCGCTGGGGGCAGCGCGGGATGGCGCGCGGCGCGATCGTCGTCCTGCTCTCGGACGGCTGGGAGCGCGGCGATCCGGAGCTGCTCGGACAGCAGATGCGCCGGCTGCACGCCCTGGCCCACCAGGTGGTCTGGGCGAACCCGCGCAAAGCGCGCCCCGGTTACGCACCGCTGGCGGCCGGGATGGCGGCGGCGCTGCCCAGTGTGGACGCCTTCGTCGCGGGGCACAGCCTGGCGGCACTGGAGCGGCTGGCGGCGGTGGTGCGCGGTGCCGGGAGCGCCGCGGCCCCGGTGAGAGGAGCGGACGGTGCGTGAGATCCTGCCGGCGCTGGCGCACTGGCACGCGGCCGGGACGCCGTTCGGACTGGCCACGGTCGTCGCGGTCAGCCGCAGCGCGCCGCGCGGCCCCGGTGCCGCCATGGCGGTGGGCCCGGACGACGAGGTCGTGGGGAGCGTGTCCGGGGGCTGTGTGGAGGGCGCGGTGTTCGAGCTCGCCCAGGAGGTCGTGGCGAGCGGTGAGGCGCGCCTTGCGACCTTCGGCTACAGCGACGAGGACGCGTTCGCGGTCGGGCTGACCTGCGGCGGCGAGATCACCCTGCTGGTCAGGCCGGTGACGCCGGAGTCGGACCCGGCGTTCGGCGCGGTCGCCGCGTCGGTCGCCGGGGGCGAGCCGGTGACCGTGGCCACGGTGGTGGACGGACCGGCGCCGCGCGGCGCCACGCTCGCGGTCTGGCCGGACCGGGCGGCGGGCACGCTCGGCGCGAGCGGCCTCGACGTCGCCGTCACGGCCGACGCGCGCGGCGAACTCGCGCTCGGCGCCTCGGCCTTGCGGCACTACGGGCCGCACGGCGAGCGCCGCGAGGACGCCGTCACGGTGTTCCTGCAGTCGTTCGCGCCGCCGCCGCGCATGCTGGTCTTCGGCGCGATCGACTACGCCGCCGCCGTGGCGCGCATCGGCGACTTCCTCGGCTACCGGGTCACCGTGTGCGACGCCCGGCCGGTCTTCGCCACGCCCAAGCGGTTCCCGGGGGCCGTCGAGGTCGTGGTGGACTGGCCGCACCGCTATCTCGCCGGCACGGACACCGACGACCGCACCGTGATCTGCGTCCTCACCCACGACCCGAAGTTCGACGTGCCGCTGCTGGAGGAGGCCCTGCGCCGCCCGGCCGCCTACATCGGCGCGATGGGCAGCCGGAAGACCCACGAGGAGCGCCTCGAACGGCTCGCGGAGGCGGGCCTCTCCCAGGCCGAACTGTCCAGGCTGCGCTCACCGCTCGGGCTGGACCTGGGCGCCCGTACGCCCGAGGAGGTCGCCGTGTCCGTCGCCGCCGAGATCGTCGCGCTGCGCTGGGGCGGCAGCGGCGCGCCGCTGACCACCACCGCCGGAGCCATCCACCCGCCCGCCGGCTGAAGAGCCCGGAAGGAGCCTGTCATGGAACTGCACCACGAGTTCACCGTCCCCGTCCCGGTCGACGACGCCTGGCACGCACTCCTCGACATCGAACGGGTCGCGCCTTGTCTGCCGGGCGCGGTGGTGGAGGACTACGACGGCAAGACCGTGACCGGCTCGGTGAAGGTGAAGGTCGGCCCGGTCACCGTGGCCTACCGCGGCACGGCGGTCTTCGAGGAGCAGGACGAGGCGGCACACCGGATGGTGCTCGCGGCGAGCGGCCGGGAGACCCGGGGACAGGGCACGGCCCGGGCGACGGTCACCGGCACGCTGACCGAACGCGACGGCGGCGGCACGGCGGTGTCGGTGCGGACCGACCTCACCGTGACCGGCCGCCCCGCGCAGTTCGGGCGGGGCGTGCTGGCGGAGGTCGGCGACCGCCTGGTGGGCCAGTTCGCGACCTGCCTGGCGGACCGCCTGTCCGAGCCGGCACCCACGCCTGCCGCGGAGGAGCAACCGCAACTGTGGGAGGAGCCGGAGCCGGAGCCGCTGGACCTCCTGCGCACGGCAGGTCTGCCGGTGGCCAAACGGGCTGCGGCCGCGGCGGCGGTGGCCGTACTGGCATGGGCGACGGCCAGGCTGCTGCGACGCGCGCGGCGGAGGCTCACTGCCCGGCGCCGGTGACGGGCGACTCCCTACCGCTGCGGCAACCGGTGCAGGGTCACCTCGCTGAGCGCACCGTCGGCGAGCACGGCGGTCATGTACGTGCAGTGGGGCTGGCGGCGCCGGTCGGTCGGCGAGCCGGGGTTGAGCAGGCGCAGGCCGGTCGGGGCGGTGGTGTCCCAGGGGATGTGGCTGTGGCCGAAGACCAGGACGTCGAGGTCGGGGAAGCGGGCGGCGCAGCGGGCCTCGCGGCCCTGGGCGGGGCCGGTCTCGTGGACGACACCGAAGCGCAGGCCGCCCAGTTCGGCGTACGCCACCTCGGGGAGCCGGGCCCGCAGCTCGGGGCCGTCGTTGTTGCCGTAGACCCCGATGAGCCGGCGGCTGCGGCTCTCCAGCAGGTCCAGGGTGGCGGTGTCGACCCAGTCGCCCGCGTGGAACACGACGTCCGCGTGCGGGAGTTCGGCCAGCAGCGGCTCGGGGAGCCGTTTGGCGCGCTTGGGCAGATGGGTGTCGGACATGAGCAGCAGGCGCACGCCGTCAGCCTAGGCGGCGCGGGAGGTCAGCCGGCGCAGGCCGCGTACGGCGCCGAGGAGCGCGGCGCCCGCGCCGAGGGCCGTGGCCGCGGGGTGCCGGACCAGGGTCTGCTGCCAGGAACGGGGGTGCGCGCTGTCGTCGAACGAGCCGTGGGCGCCCTGGTCCTCGGTGGGGTCCTGGTCCACCGGTGCGAAGAGGTTGTCCAGTCCGGCGGGCGGGATGCGGTCGGTCTGCTGGGAGTCGAAACCGGTGCGGGCGAGGTAGCGGTCGAGCGGGGCCGGGGCGAGCCGGTTGGCCCAGATGGTGGCCACAGTGCTGGCACCGACGTAGTACTGCTTGCGGCGCGGGTGGTCGGCCGCGTGCACCACGCCCCGGGCGGCGACCTCCGGCTGGTAGATCGGCGGCACCGGCATGGGGTGCCGGGAGAGCCGGGAGCGGACCCATTCGAACTGGGGGGTGTTGACCGCGGGCAGCTGGACGACGGTGACATGGACGTGGCTGCCTCGGTGCAGCAGTTCCGTGCGCAGGGCGGAGGTGAAGCCGTTGATGGCGTGCTTGGCGCCGCAGTACGCCGACTGCAGCGGGATCGACCGCTCCCCGAGCGCCGAGCCGACCTGCACGATCGTGCCCCGGTCGCGGGGCAGCATGCGCCTGAGGGCCGAGCGGGTGCCGTTGACGAAGCCGAGGTAGGTGACGTCGGTGATCCGCCGGAACTCCTCGGGGGTGATCTCGTCGAACGGCGCGAACACGGTGGCGAAGGCGCAGTTGATCCACACGTCGACCGG
This sequence comes from Streptomyces sp. NPDC002076, assembly GCF_053593835.1. NCBI lineage: Bacteria > Bacillati > Actinomycetota > Actinomycetes > Kitasatosporales > Streptomycetaceae > Streptomyces > Streptomyces sp. NPDC002076. Next base: position 18,572 of record NZ_JBSFDI010000002.1, on the reverse strand, counting down.
GCCGAACTCCTTCTCCGCGGCTTCGGCGACGGCCTCGACCTGGGCCTGGTCCGCCACGTCGGCCGGCTGGACGAGAGGGCGTCCGCCGAGGGCCGCGACCTCGTCCGCCGCCGCCCGCAGTCCGCCCTCGCCGCGCGCGACCAGGACGACGTTCGCGCCCCTCCGGCCGTACAGCCGGGCGGTGGCGCGCCCGATCCCGGCGCTGGCACCGGTGATCACGACGGTCGAGGGCATGGTCATCTTCCTTTCCCACACGGTGACTTCATCCAGTGTCTTCACTCCGTCCGATAGGGCCCGGCCCGTTCCTCCACAAGGGTCAGCCCCAGTCCGGGTGCCCCGTCGGCGCCCGGCGTGATGCTGCCGCCGCCGGGGTCGAGCACGCCGTCGAAGAAGAGCCGCTCGATGCGGACGTGGTCGTGGAACCACTCCAGGTGGCGCAGATTGGGCACGGCCGCGGCGGCATGCGCGTGGGCGTGTGGTGCGCAGTGGCCGGAGATCTCGATCCCGCGTGCGTGGGCGAGCGCGGCGACGCGCAGCCAGACGGTGATGCCGCCGCACCGGGTGACGTCCGCCTGGAGACAGTCGACGGCCCCGGCGGCCAGCATGTGCTCGAAGTACGGCAGGGTGTAGCCGTACTCGCCGGCGGTGACGTCCATCGGGAGGCGGCCGCGCAGGTCCGCGAGCAGGGTCAGGTGGTCGGAGGAGACCGGTTCCTCGAACCAGCTGACGCCCCGGTCCGCGAGGGCGGCGCCGATGCGGGCGGCCTGCCCGCCGGTGTAGCCGCCGTTGGCGTCGACGTACAGCTCGACCCCGTCGCCGACGCTCGCCCGCGCCCGGTCGACCCGTTCGAGGTCGCGGCCCTCACGGCTGCCCCATGACTCGCCGATCTTGATCTTGACGCGGGGGATGCCCTCCTCCTCGGCCCAGCCGCGCAGTTGGCGGTCCTGGTGCTCGGCGTCGTAGGTGGTGAAGCCGCCGCTGCCGTAGACGGGCACGTCGTCGCGGGCGGCGCCGAGCAGGTCGACGAGGGGCACTTCGAGCAGGCGGGCCTTGAGGTCCCACAGGGCGATGTCGACGGCGGCGATCGCCTGCGCGGCCACGCCGGGCTGTCCGGCGTTGCGCACCGCGCGGCACATGCGCTCGTTGGCGCGCGGCACGTCGAGCGCCGGCAGGCCGCTGACGGTGCCGGCGAGGAGTTCGCGGACGACGCGGGCGGTGGCGGCAGGGGCGTAGGTGTAGCCGAGGCCGGTGGCGCTGCCGGAGCGCACGGTGACCAGGACGAGGGTGGTCTTGTCCCAGGAGAGGGTGCCGTCCGCTTCGGGGGCGTCGGTGGGCGCCGTGTAGACGGCGGTGTCGACGTCGTCGACGGTCGGCCGGTCGCTCACGGCTCGCCCCCGCACGCCCGCCGCCGCGCCCCGAGCACCACGCCGCCGGCGGCGAGTCCGGCAACGGTCGCCGTCGTCGCCCAGCGGGCCGTGCGCGAGGGCCCGGGCGGGCGTTCGGCCCGGCGTTCCGGATGGTCGCTGGGCAGGTTGTCGTCGAGGGCGAGCGCGAGGGCCTCGGCGAGGTGCAGGGCGCGGCGGCCGGTGCCGCCCTCCTCGATCTGGGTGCGGCAGCTGAAGCCGTCGGCGAGGATCAGGCTGTCCGGTGCGGCGGCGCGCACGGAGGGCAGGACGCCCAGTTCGGCGACGGCCATGGAGACCTCGTGGTGGCCGCGTTCGAAGCCGAAGTTGCCGGCGAGCCCGCAGCAGCCCTCGTCGAGGATGTCGGCGTCCAGGTGGGCGCGGCGCATCAGTTCCTCGTCGGCGGCGAACTTCATGACGGCGTGCTGGTGGCAGTGGGTCTGCACGGTCGCCTGCCGGGCGAGCTGCGGTGGCCGCCAGGTCTCGGGGGCGTGGTGGACGAGTTGTTCGGCGAGGGTGCGGACCTGTCCGGCCAGCCGCCGCACGTCCTGGTCGGCGGGCATCAGTTCGGGGGCGTCGGCGCGGAAGACGGCCGTGCAGGAGGGTTCGAGGCCGATGACGGGGGTGCCCGCCTCCAGATAGGGGCGCAGCACCTGGAGGGTGCGGTTCAACACCTTCTTGGCGACAGGCAGTTGGCCGGTGGAGATCCAGGTCAGGCCGCAGCACACCGGCTCGGTGGGGACGGCGACCCGGAAGCCCGCGTCCTGCAGCACCCGTACGGCCGACTTCGCGATCGCGGGGTGGAAGTAGGTGCTGAAGGTGTCGGGCCACAGCACGACGGTGCGCGGGTCGGCCGGGTCCGGCTGCTCGCGTCCCTGGGCCCGCCACCACTGGACGAAGGACTCCTCGGCGAACACCGGTGCCGAGCGGGCGCCGTCCACGCCGGCCAGCCGCTTGCCCGCGCGGGCGAGGCCGGGCGCGTGCAGCGCGGAGTTCACCAGGGCGGGGGCGATACGGGAGAGCCGGGCCCAGACCGGCAGATAGCCCATGGAGTAGTGCGCGGCGGGGCGTGTCCGGCCCTCGTAGTGGTGGGCGAGGAACTCGGCCTTGAGGGTGGCCATGTCGACGCCGGTCGGGCAGTCGGACTTGCAGCCCTTGCAGGCCAGGCACAGATCGAGCGCGTCGCGTACGGCGGTGGAGCGCCAGCCGTCCTCGATCGCCGAGTCGGCGTGTCCGCCGAGCATCTCGAACAGCAGCCGGGCCCGGCCGCGGGTGGAGTGCTCCTCCTCCATGGTGGCCCGGTAGGAGGGGCACATCACGCCGCCAAAGTGGCTGCGGCAGTTGCCGATGCCGACACAGCGCAGCACCGCGCGGTTGAAGTTGTGCTCGTCCTCGGGGAAGCCGAAGTGGGTCGGGTAGGTGGCCGGCCGCCAGCCGGGGCCGAGCCGCAGCTGTCCGTCGACGGGGTTGGGGCGGACGATCTTGCCGGGGTTCATCCGGTCCCGGGGGTCGAAGAGGGCCTTCAGCTCGCCGAAGGCGGTCACGAGCCGCTCGCCGAACATACGGGTGAGCAGTTCGCCGCGGGACTGGCCGTCGCCGTGCTCGCCGGACAGCGAGCCGCCGTAGGAGACGACGAGGTCGGCGGCGCGCTCCACGAAGCCGCGGAAGTCGGCCACGCCGTGGGCGGTCCTGAGGTCGAAGGGGATACGGGTGTGGACGCAGCCTTGCCCGAAGTGGCCGTACAGGGTCGGACGGTCGTAGTCGAACTCGTCGAACAGGCCCTTCAGGTCGCGCAGATAGTCGCCGAGCCGCTCCGGTGGTACGGCGGAGTCCTCCCAGCCCTCCCAGGTCTCCCGGTCGTCCGGCGGGCGCGCGGTGACGCCGAGTCCGGCCTCGCGGGCCCTGAGCATCTTCTGCTCGCGTTCGGGGTTGTCGGAGAAGGCGACGCCGTGGTCCTTCTCGTCCCGGCCGACGGCCCGCAGCAGGGCGTGCGCCTGCTCGTCCACGTCCGCCTGGCTGTCGCCGCTGTACTGCAGCATCAGCCAGCTGGCGCCCTCGGGCAGGATGGCGAGCGAGTCGAGGTAGGCGCCCTCCTCGCGCATCAGCTGCGCCATGCGGTCGTCCAGCGCCTCCAGCTGGCTGGGCGAGCAGTGCTCCAGCAGGCGGGGTACGTCGTCGGCGGCGGCGCAGATGTCGTCGTAGCCGAGGACCAGCAGCGACTGGTACGGCGGCACCGGGACGAGGTCGAGTTCGGCGCGCAGGACGGTGACCAGGGTGCTCTCGCTGCCGACGAGCGCCTTGGCCACGTCGAAGCCGTTCTCGGGCAGCAGGGAGTCCAGGTTGTAGCCGGAGACGCGGCGCGGGATCTTGGGGTAGCCGCGGCGGATGTCGGCGAGGTACTCGCCGGCGATGCGGTCGAGGCCGCCGTAGAGCTCGGCGAGCCGGCCGCCGGCGGCGAGGATGCGGGCGCGTTCGTCGGGCGGGGTGGGTCCGGTCCAGGTGCGCTGTCCGTCGTAGGTGAGGATCTCCAGACCACGGACGTTGTCGACGGTCTTGCCGTAGGCCTGCGCGGAGGCGCCGCAGGAGTTGTTGCCGATCATCCCGCCGAGCGCGCAGTGGCTGTGGGTGGCGGGCTTCGGCCCGAACTGGAGCTTGTGCCGGGCGAGTTGACGGTTCAGTTCGTCCAGGACGATCCCGGGTTCCACCACACAGGTGCGCCGCTCGGGGTCGACGGAGAGCAGCCGGGTGCAGTACTTGCTCCAGTCGACCACCACGGCGGTGTTGGTCGACTGTCCGGCCAGACTGGTGCCGCCGCCCCGGGAGAGGACGGGGGCGTCGAAGCGTGCGCACACCGACAGCGCCCGGGCGCCCGCCTCCACCGTGCGGGGGACGACGAGGCCCAGGGGGACCTGCCGGTAGTTGGAGCCGTCCGTGGCGTAGGCGCCGCGGCTGCCGGCGTCGAAGCGGACCTCGCCGTCCACTTCGGCACTCAGAGCGGCCTCCAGGCCGGACGTGTCCGGAGGGGTCATCTGCGCTCCCTGGGTTCACCGACGTGCTGCGCTGTCCGAGGACCGGCGAGTACCCGACAATTCGCCAGGCAAAACTGAACAGGGAAACTGAACAGGAAAACTGAGCAGAGAGAACTGGACAGGTTGAACTGGACAGTTTCAGCTGTCGGCCTTAGGCTGGCGGCATGGCTGACATCTCCGACTCCGCCGCCCGCGCCGCGCGCGATCTGCGCGTGGTGTTCAGCCGGCTGCGGCGCCGTATCCGCGAGGTCGCGCAGAACACCGACCTCAGCCCCTCACAGGAGTCGGCGCTCACGCTGGTCGGCAAGCACGGCGCCGCCACGGCCAGCGCGCTCGCCGCCGCAGAGGGAGTGCGCCCGCAGTCGATGGCGACCACGCTGGCCGCTCTGGACCAGCACGGTCTGATCCGGCGCGCCCCAGACCCCGAGGACGGCCGGCGCCAGCTGGTCACCCTGACCGACGCCGGGCGGGCCCGTATCGAGGGCAACCGCCAGGTCCGCGAGGAGTGGCTGGCCCGCGCCTTCCAGGACCGCTATACGGAGGAGGAACGGCAGACCGTACTGAGGGCACTGGAACTGATGGAACGGCTGTCGCAGCCGTGATACCGAGGCTCACCGGACACACCCGGAAGGCCACCCGCCCCGCCCCCGCCGTATTCGACCGCCGGCTGATCCCGCCGATGCTGTTCGGTTCGGTCCTCAACCCGATCAACTCCTCGATGATCGCCGTGGCCCTGGTGCCGATCGGCGTCGCGTTCGGGGCCCCGCCCGCCGAGACCGCCTGGCTGGTCTCGGCGCTCTATCTGGCCACGGCCGTCGGACAGCCGGTCATCGGGCGCCTGGTGGACATGTACGGCCCGCGCAGGCTCTATCTCGCCGGCACGGCCCTGGTCGGTGTGGCCGGTCTGCTCGGCGCGCTCGCACCCTCGCTGGGCGCGCTCATCGCGGCGCGGGTCCTGCTGGGCTTCGGGACGTCGGCGGCGTACCCGGCGGCCATGCGGCTGACCCGCAGCGAGGCCGAGCGCACCGGGCAGGACAGCCCGGCCGGGGTGCTGGCCGCGCTGGCCGTCGCCAACCAGACGGTGGCCGTCGTCGGGCCCGCGCTCGGCGGCCTGCTGATCGGCCTCGGCGGCTGGCGCGCCGTGTTCACGGTCAACGTGCCGCTCTCGGCGGTCTGCCTGGTGCTCGGCACCCTGAGGCTGCCCCGGTCCGTGACCCGGCGGCGGGCCGTGGACCTGCCCGGCATGGCGCTGTTCGCGCTGCTACTGGTCGCGCTGATGCTGTTCCTGATGCAACCGCGCGCCGACCGCTGGTGGCTGCCGGTGCTGTCGGTCGTCGCCGCCGCCGGTTTCGCCGTGCGCGAGCTGCGGGTGCCGGACCCGTTCATCGACCTGCGCGTCCTCGGCGGCAACGGCCCGCAGCTCGCCACCTACCTGCGGCAACTGCTCGCCTACACCACCTCCTACGCCTTCATGTACGGCTACACCCAGTGGCTGGAGCAGGGACGCGGGCTCGGCGCCTCCACCGCGGGGCTCGTGCTGCTGCCGCTGTCGGTGTCCGCGCTGATCGTGTCCTCGCTCACCGGACGCCGGGAGGCGGTGCGCGGCAAGCTGATCGCCGGCTCCGCACTCCAGGTCGCGGGCTGCGCCCTGCTGCTCCTCGTGCGTGCCGACAGCGCGCTGTGGCTGCTGCTCGCGGTCGGCATGCTGCTCGGCATCCCGCAGGGACTGATCGGGCTGGCCACGCAGAACGCCCTGTACCGGCAGGCCGATCCGGAGCGGATCGCCTCCGCGGCCGGGCTGCTGCGGACCTTCAGTTACCTCGGCGCGCTGGGCGCGTCCGCCGCCACCGCGGGGTTCTACCCGCACCGCGCCGACACGGCCGGGCTGCACAGCCTGGCCCTGTTCATGCTCGCCGGCTCCGCCCTGCTGCTGGCGACGACCCTGCCGGACCGGTCTCTCGGCCGGCTGGGCACCACCACCCCCCAATCCACCGGAAAGGCCTGACCGACTCATGTCGCTCACCACGCTCGACCCCCGTACCGCCCTCGTCGCGATCGACCTGCAGCACGGCATCGTGGGCATGCCCGTCCAGCCGCACGCGGCCTCGGACGTCGTCTCCCGCACGGCCGAACTGGCCGAGGCCTTCCGGTCCCGGAACCTGCCCGTGGTCCTGGTCCGGGTCTCCTTCGCGCCCGACTGGGCCGACGCCGTCCCCGGCCGCACCGAGCGCCAGGCGCGCGGCCTCGCCTTCCCCGAGGGTTGGGACGTCGTCGTCGAGGAGCTGTCCGGCCACCCCGGCGACATCCGCGTCACCAAGCACAACTGGAGCGCCTTCCACGGCACCGACCTGGACGTCCAGCTGCGCCGCCGCGGCGTCACCCAGATCGTGCTGACCGGCATCGCCACCAGCATCGGCGTGGAGTCCACCGCCCGCGACGCCTACGCCCACGGCTACCACGTCACCCTCGCCACCGACGCGATGGCCGACGGCGACGCCGAGGCGCACACGAACAGCGTGGAGCGGATCTTCCCGCGGCTCGGCGAGAGCGGCACCACCGCCGAGATCCTGGAGCTGCTCGCCAAGACCCACGCCTGACCCGCGCGGCCCGGCCCCTTGCCGTGGGGGTGCCCGCACCTCCGTGCAAGGGGCCGGGTTAGCATTCGGCCACGCCCACCCGTGCCAGCGAGGCAACGGAGAGCGAACAGAGGGGGCTTGGAGCCGGATGCCGGTCAAGGTCAGCGTCATCGTCCCCGTGTACAACCCGGGGCCGTACATCGAGGACTGCATCGCCTCGCTGCTGCGCCAGTCGCTGCCTTCCGACGCCTATGAAGTGATCTTCGTGGACGACGGCTCCACCGACGCCACCCCGGCCCGCCTGGACGCGCTCGCCGCCGAGCATCCGCACCTGCGCGTCATCCACCAGGAGAACTCCGGCTGGTCCGGCAAGCCCCGCAACGTGGGCATCGAGGCCTCCCGCGGCGAGTTCGTGATGTTCGTCGACAACGACGACCGGCTCGGCGACGAGGCCCTGGAGCGGATGTACGACTACGGGGTCGCCCACAAGGCCGATGTGATCGTCGGCAAGATGGCCGGGAAGGGCCGGCCGGTGCCGGTGGAGCTGTTCCGCCGCAACCGTCCGCACGCCACGGTCGAGAACGCGCCCCTGATCGACAGCCTCACCCCGCACAAGATGCTCCGGCGCTCCTTCCTGGACCGCACCGGGCTGCGCTTCCCGGAGGGCCGGCGGCGCCTGGAGGACCACGTCTTCGTCACCGAGGCCTATCTGCGCGCGGACAACGTCTCGGTGCTCGGCGACTACGTCTGCTACTACCACGTGGCACGCGACGACGCCTCCAACGCCGGCTTCCAGCGCTTCGAACCGGTCGGCTACTTCCAGAACCTCCGCGAGGCCCTCGACGTGGTCGAGCGGTACACCGAGCCGGGCCCGCTGCGCGACGGGCTGCTGCGCCGCTGGCTGCGGGTGGAGATGGTCGAGCGGATGAGCGGGCGCCGCCTGCTCGCGCTGCCCGACGACTACCGGCGCGAGCTGCTCGAGCAGATGCACGCGGTCGTCGTCGAGCGCTTCGGCCCCGGGGTCGCACCCGGGCTGCGCCCCGCCCAGCGGATCGTCGCCGCGCTGATCCGCGAGAACCGCTACGACGACCTGGTCGCCTACGCCGAATGGGACGCGGGGGTACGGCCCCGCGCCGTCCCGGCCGGTGTCGCCTGGCGGGACGGCGCCCTGCGCCTCGACCTCACCACCGAGTACACCACCGCGCAGGGTCCACTGACCGTCCCCGCGGACGCCCCCGGGCTCCCGGCGGACGGCGCGCCCCGCGATCTCGCCGAGGCCGCGTCGTGGCTGGCCGCGGCCGCCGGGGACGGTTTCGACGCCGCCACCGTCGATCTGATCGTGCGCGACCGGGCGAGCGCGGCCTCGTTCTTCCAGCCGGTGGAGCTCACCCGCGAGCGGATCCCGGCCGAGGACGGCGGCACCCGGCTGGTGCTGCGCGCCACGGCCACCGTCGACCCCGCCACGGCGGCCGGCGGAGACCCGCTCGACGGCGGCCTGTGGGACCTGTACGTGCGGGTCGGGCTGGGCGGCTGGACCAAGGAGTGCCGGCTCGGCCCGGCCCCCGCGCAGGGGCTCGCGCTGCCGCCGGCCGGGATCGTCGCGGGCCGGGTCGTCCTGCCGTACTGGACGAAGCAGTACCGCAACCTGTCCCTGGACGTGGACCGGGCCGTGAAGTCCCTCGGTCTGCACCGGCTCACTCCGGCGGACGCGGCGGTCTCCGACGCCGAGACACTGACCGTCGCGCTGCCGCTGTACGTGCCCGACAGCACGGAGGTGACCGTCCGGCTGGCCGGTGCCTCGGGCCGGACGGCCGACGGGCCGGCCGTGCTCACGCCCGCCGACGGCGTCCACGCGCTGCTGGCCGCCGATCTGCCGCTGCGTGAGCTGCGGGGCGCCCTGTGGCGCACGGAACTGCGCCTGGCCGGCGGACGGATCCTGAAGCTGCCCCTGCTGCTGCGGGTGGGCCGCGCGCCGGGTGCCGTGGCGGTGGTCCGCCCGTCGCCGCCCGGTATGCTGCGCCGGCTGCTGCGAAGGGCACGGCGCCTGCTCGGCGGGGTGCCGGGAACGCGGACGACCACGACGACACGGAAGGCATGACGGCGTGCGGCAACTGGGGATAGGTGACACCTGGGTGCTGGAGCCCCAGGTGTTCCCGGACGACCGGGGAAGCTTCCACGAGTGGTACCGGGGCGCGGAGTTCCGCGAGGCCACCGGCCATGACCTCGGCCTCGCCCAGGCCAACTGCTCGGTGTCCCGGCGGGGCGTGCTGCGCGGCATCCACTTCGCCGACGTGCCGCCCGGCCAGGCCAAGTACGTCACCTGTGTGCGCGGAGCCGTCCTCGACGTGGTCGTGGACATCCGCGTCGGCTCCCCCACCTACGCGCGGTGGGAGGCCGTACGGCTGGACGAGGACACCCGGCGTGCGGTGTTCATCGCCGAGGGGCTCGGGCACGCCTTCATGGCGCTCACCGACGACGCCACGGTGGTGTACCTGTGCTCGACCGGGTACGCGCCGAAGCGCGAGCACGGGGTGCACCCGCTCGATCCGGCGCTGGGCATCGCCTGGCCGGAGGGCATCGAGCCGGTGCTGTCGCCCAAGGACGCCGAGGCGCCCTCGCTGGCCGAGGCGGAGCGGTCCGGGCTGCTGCCCACGTACGCGGACTGCTCCGCCCACTACCGGCGGCTGCGTTCAGGGGAGTTCAGCGGCTGACGGTGCGAGGGCGAGGTCAGCGGCTGACGGCGTACCGGCCCGTCAGCGGCTGAACGGCGTACGGGGCCAGTGCGCGGCGCAGCGGCTCCCAGCCGCGGGAACGCCGGGTGCCCCGGTTGCGCGCCGCGACCAGCGCCTTCCAGAAGCCGGCCGCGAGGAACTCCTCCGGCTGCACGGCGGTGGTGCGCTCCAGGACGGACTCGGGGACCTTCTGCGGGTCGGGTACCTCGAACTCCGCGATGATCTCGTCGTACTTGTCCTTGAGGACGGTGTTCTCCGGGTCGGCGCCGAAGACCAGCAACTGGCCGGTGGGCGCGGTGTCGGCCAGCACCGTCACCAGGTCGGGGCGGTAACGGCCCAGGATGTCGATCAGCTTGTAGACGTCGCCGGTCCAGGCGTTGGTGTGCCGGTCGCGGGCGGCCTCGTCGACGTTGCGCGGCAGCATGTCGTCGAAGACGATCACGCTGGCCCAGTCGGAGTGCTTCTCGATGTTGATGAAGTCGCGCAGCGCGTACTCGAACAGGTGCATGCCGTCGATGAACGACAGGTCCAGGGTGGTGCGCCGCCAGTAGCCGAACGGGCTGCGGCCCCGGGCGAGGTTGCGCAGCGGGTGGCGGCCGCCGCGCAGATGCGCGAGGGGGTTCTCGCGGGCGAAGAAGTCGTCGCTCGTCGCCTTCGCCAGGTGCACGTCGCAGCGTATCTCCGTGACCACCTTGAACGCGGGGTCGATCGCGATGCTGGGCACCCGGGACAGTGTCAGACTGCGGCCGTCGTTGACGCCGATCTCCAGGTAGTTGCGGTTCGCGCTTACCTGGTGGAGTTCGCGCAGGAACTCGTGCCGTTTCACTGGGACATCTCCTCGCGGATGTGGGGAGTGCTTCGTGCAGGGCGGACCGCCAGTCTCCGAGCGGTGCCAGACCGACCGCCTGCCACCCTTCATGGCCGAGGACGCTGAAGGCGGGCCGGACGAAGGCCCGGCTGTCGGTACGGCGCACCCGGTCTGGGTCGGCGCCGGCCGGCCGGAACACCTCGCGCGCCAGCTCGTACCAGCTGGCCTCGCCGGAGCCGATGGCGTCGTCGACGACGTCGACGGTGTCGCGGGCGGCCGCCAGCTCCAGCATGGTGCGCACGAAGTTCCGACCGTGTACGCCGTACAGCCAGGCGGTGCGCAACACGGCCGATTCACCGGGGAGTTCGATGAGTACGGCACGCTTCCCGGCGAGCTTGGTGCGGCCGTAGGCGGTGCGCGGGGGCCGGCGGGTGGTCCTCGGGGTAGGGGGAGGCGCGGGCCTCGCCGGAGAAGACGTGGTCCGTGGAGATGTGGATCAGGCGGGCGCGGCGCGCGGCGCAGGCGCGGGCGAGCAGCCGAGGTCCCACGCCGTTGACGAGCAGCGCGCGCTCCTCGTCGGTCTCGGCGGCGTCCACGGCCGTGCAGGCTGCGCAGTTGACCACGACGTCCGGCCGGTGCTCGGCCAACGCCCGCTCCACGGCGGCCGGTTCGGTGATGTCGAGGGCGGCACGGCCGAGGCCCGTGACGTCCTCGCCGCGTGCCCGCAGTTCGTGCACGGTGTCCTGGCCGAGCATCCCGCCCGCGCCGGTGACCAGCCATCTCATCGCGCGCTCCGCCGCTGAAGCGGCTCCCACCAGTCGCGGTGGTCGCGGTACCAGGCGACGGTCTCGGCGAGCCCGGCCCGGAAGTCGCGGCGCGGACGGTAGCCGAGTTCGTCGCGGGCCTTGCTCCAGTCGACGCAGTAGCGCAGGTCGTGGCCCTTGCGGTCGGGGACGTACTCCACCTGGTCCCAGCCGGCGCCGCACGCGTCGAGGAGCAGGCCGGTCAGCTCCTTGTTGCTCAGCTCGGTGCCGCCGCCGATGTTGTAGACCTCGCCGGGGCGGCCCTGGGTGCGCACCAGGTCGATGCCCCGGCAGTGGTCGTCGACGTGCAGCCAGTCGCGGACGTTGCGGCCGTCGCCGTAGAGCGGGACCTTCAGGCCGTCGAGGAGGTTGGTGACGAAGAGCGGGACGACCTTCTCGGGGAACTGGTGCGGGCCGTAGTTGTTGGAGCAGCGGGTGACCCGGACGTCCAGGCCGTGGGTGCGGTGGTACGCCAGCGCCAGCAGGTCGGAGGAGGCTTTGGAGGCGGAGTACGGCGAGTTGGGGGCCAGCGGGTGCTCCTCCGGCCAGGCGCCGGTGTCGATGGAGCCGTAGACCTCGTCGGTGGAGATGTGCACGAACCGGCCGGTGCCGTGCCGGAGGGCCGCGTCCAGCAGGGTCTGGGTGCCGAGGACGTTGGTCCGGACGAACTCCCCCGCGCCCTCGATCGACCGGTCGACGTGCGACTCGGCGGCGAAGTGCACGACCTGGTCGGCTTCGGCCGTCAGCTTGTCGACGAGGGCGGCGTCGCAGATGTCACCCTGCACGAAGTCCAGCCGGGGGTGGCCGGAGGGGAGGTTGGCGAGCGTGCCGGCGTAGGTGAGCTTGTCCAGCACGGTGATGCGCGGCGCGTCCGGGGCTTCGTCGGCGAGGAGCATGCGGACGTAAGCGGAGCCGATGAACCCGGCGGCGCCGGTGACGAGGAGGTTCATGAACGGATCTGCACCTTGCTGTGGTCTCCGAGGACGAGTCGGTGGGCACTGGGTACGCCGGCCGCCGGGGTGACCTCGACGTGCCGGCCGATCAGCGAGGACTCGATCCGGCCCACCCCGGCGATGGACGAGTCCCGCAGCACGATGGAGAACTCCAGTTCGCTGTCGCTGATCCGGCAGTTCTCCCCGACGGAGGTGTAGGGGCCGATGTAGGAGTCCCCGACGACGGTGCCGGCACCGATGACGGCCGGGCCGACGATCCGGGAGTTGGTGATCTTCGCGCCCTCCTCGATCACCACCCGGCCGACGGTCTCGGAGGCGTCGTCCACCTCGCCGTCGACGCATCGCTCCAGGCGTTCCAGGACGGAACGGTTGACCTCCAGCATGTCGCCGACGTTCCCGGTGTCCTTCCAGTAGCCGCCGATCACGGTCGACCGCACGTCGGCGCCCGTGTCGATGAGGTGCTGGAGGGCGTGGGTGATCTCCAGCTCGCCCCGCCGGGACGGTTTCACCGCGCGTACAGCCCCGTGGACGGCCGGGCCGAAGAGGTAGACGCCGACCAGGGCGAGGTCGCTCTCGGGGTGCTCGGGCTTCTCCTCGAGCCCCACCACCTGGCCGGACGCGTCGAGTTCGGCGACTCCGAAGGCGCGCGGGTCGGTGACGCGCGTGAGCAGGATCTGGGCGTCGGGCCGGTTCTGGTGGAACTCCTCGACCAGCGAGCTGATCCCGCCGACGACGAAGTTGTCGCCCAGGTACATCACGAAGTCGTCGTCGCCGAGGAAGTCCCGGGCGATCAGGACCGCGTGCGCGAGGCCGAGGGGGCGTTCCTGGGGTATGCAGGTGACGTCCGGGCCGAACTTCGAGCCGTCGCCGACGGCTTCCTCGATCTCCGCCGCGGTGTCCCCGACGACGATCCCGACCTCGGTGCTCCCGGCTTCGGCGATGGATTCCAGGCCATGGAACAGCACGGGCTTGTTCGCCACCGGTACCAGTTGTTTCGCCGAGGTGTGGGTGATCGGCCGCAGCCGCGTGCCGGAGCCGCCGGAAAGCACCAGAGCCTTCATTCGGCACACACTAACGGCGATCGTCCGGATCGGACCTTTGCCTGTATGACTGGATTGTTACGACGGTATGGCCCTGCTGTCGACGAAGCCTTACGACTGGCTCAGTCCTCGCCCCGCACGATGTTGTCGTCCGTGCCGGCCGCGTCCTGCCGCTGCGGGCGGCGGCGGTCCAGGACGGCCGGAAGACAGGTCCGTGCTCCCCGGTCGCGGTGCCGGCGAGCCTTCGCCCAGCCGGTCTCGGCGTAGGGCAGTGCGGGTTTGTCACTGGGGTGCGCGGGCGCGGTCACGTCGTCCATCTTCCTTCTGCGTCGTACGCCGGGCGGGACCGGTGCGCCGGCCCCGCGCGGCAGTCCGTGTGCGACCTGTGCGTGACCGGGTCCCCGCCGGACCGCGTCCGCAAACGCCGCGCCGGCTCAGGTCCGGCCGCCGCCTCCGCCGCCGAAGGATCCGCTGGAACCGGGCGACCAGCGCGGTCGGCGCTGGTCGTCGGCGCGCCGGGAGCGGACATTGCCGATCTGGTAGGGGGTGAGCCGCTCGCTGTCGTCCGCGGCCCGGGGCACCTCGTCGGGTTCGCGCATCTCACGGGCCTCGTGGACCGGTCCGGACGGCGGCATGCGGGGCTGCTCCTCGGGCCGCGGCGGGGCCGGTTCGCGCCCGCGCACCTGGAATCCGAGCCGGAAGGCCCAGAGCAGTCCGGCGACACAGACAACCCCGGCGAGCAGGATGAGGACGTACCCGAACACCCGGGCGCCGGTGGCGGTCGTGGCGGCTGTGTACATGGCGGAGTTCATGGCGCTCGGGTACCCGGCCGAGCGGCGGATACGACCCCGGCCGCGAGGGCGTGGCGCACGGGAGGCCGCAGGTCACGGGGAGTAGCGTCACCCGCGATGACGGAACTACCGGAAATGTCGGACACCCACGAGGTCGTGGCGCGCTACACGGCACCCGCCCCACGTCCCGGCCGGACCCTGCTGCGCTGGGTCTCCACCGCCGACCACAAGGTGATCGGCCGGCTCTACATGGTCACGGCGTTCTGTTTCTTCCTGCTCGCGGGGCTGCTCGCCCTCGGGATGCGCGCGGAACTGGCGCGGCCGGGTCTGCAGTTCCTGAGCGAGCACGGCTACAACCAGTTCTTCACGGTCCACGGCACGATCATGATGCTGCTGTTCGCGACCCCGATGTTCGCCGGGTTCGCCAACGCCGTGATGCCGCTGCAGATCGGCGCGCCCGACCTGGCCTTCCCACGGCTGAACGCGCTGTCGTACTGGATGTACCTGTTCGGCGGCCTGATGGTGGTCTCCGGCTTTCTGGTGCCCGGCGGGGCGGCGCCGTTCGGCTGGTTCGCCTACGCGCCCCTGAACAGCGCCTACTTCTCCCCCGGTGCGGGCGGCGACCTGTGGGCCATGGGGCTGGTGGTCGCGGGTGTGTCGACGACGCTCACCGCGGTGAACTTCATCGCCACGATCCTGTGCCTGCGCGCGCCGGGCCTGACGATGTTCCGAATGCCGATCTTCACCTGGAACGTGCTGTTCACCTCGATCCTGGTCCTGCCCGCGTTCCCGGTGCTCACGGCGGCGCTGCTGGTGCTGGAGGCGGACCGCAAGTTCGGGGCGCACGTCTTCGACGCGGCGAACGGGGGCGCGCTGTTGTGGCAGCACCTGTTCTGGTTCTTCGGGCATCCCGAGGTCTACATCGTGGCGCTGCCGTTCTTCGGGATCATCTCGGAGATCATTCCGGTGTTCTCCCGCAAACCGCTGTTCGGCTATCTGCCGATGATCGGTGCCACGATCGCGATCACCATGCTGTCGGCGGTGGTGTGGGCGCACCACATGTTCGCCACCGGAGCGGTGCTGCTGCCGTTCTTCTCCATCATGTCGTTCCTGATCGCGGTGCCCACGGGCATCAAGTTCTTCGCGTGGATCGGCACGATGTGGCACGGCTCGGTGTCGTTCGAGACGCCGATGCTGTGGTCGATGGGCTTTCTGGTGTCGTTCCTGCTGGGCGGGCTGAGCGGGGTGCTGATCGCCTCGCCGCCGCTGGACTTCCATCTGACCGACACCTACTTCATCGTGGCGCACCTGCACTATGTGCTGTTCGGCACGGTGGTGTTCGCGATGTTCGCCGGCTTCTACTTCTGGTGGCCGAAGTTCACCGGCAAGATGCTGGACGAGCGGCTCGGGAAGGTGCACTTCTGGCTGCTGTTCCCGGCGTTCCAGCTGACCTTCCTGGTGCAGCACTGGCTCGGCGAGGCCGGCATGCCCCGCCGGTACGCGGACTATCTGCCCGAGGACGGCTTCACCCTGCTCAACTCCCTGTCGTCGGCGGGCGCGTTCCTGCTGGGTGTCTCCACCCTGCCGTTCCTCTACAACGTGTGGCGCACCGCCACCAAGGGCGAGAAGGTCACCCTGGACGACCCGTGGGGCTGGGGGCGCGGCCTGGAGTGGGCGACCTCCTGTCCGCCGCCGCGGCACAACTTCGTGGCGCTGCCCCGGATCCGCTCCGAATCCCCCGCCTTCGACCTGCACCACCCGGAGATCGAGAGCCCGGCCGGAGAGGAGCTGGCGCGATGAAGGCGGAGGCGATGCTGTTCGGCGGGGTCGCGGTGTTCTTCGGCGGATCCGCGGCGCTGTACGGGGTGTGGTCGCAGGACGAGACGGGCACCGCGGTGCTGGTCGTGGCCTGCGGGATGGCCGCGCTGGTCGCGTTCTTCTGCCTGATCCAGTACCGGCGCCGGGGCACCCGGGCCCAGGACCGCACCGAGGCGGAGGTGGCGGACGCGGCCGGGCCGGTGGCGTTCTTCCCCGACGAGAGCCTGTGGCCGATCGTCACCGCCCTGGGTTTCGCGCTGTCGGCGACCGGCGTGGTCTTCGGCCTGTGGCTGTTCCTCATCGGTCTGGGCGTTCTGGCGCGGGGGGTGTTCGGGATGGTGTACCAGTACGGGCACCGGTGAGGGGTCTGCGCGGGGCGCCGGGCCGGAACGTCTCCACGGGCTCGTGAGCGGTCTCGTAGCCGCCGGTGACGCTCTGCCGGATCTCGCCCGTGGGCACGCCCTCGGCCAGCCGCTCGTTCTCGGCCGCCGTCAGGGCCCGGCACAGCCACCGGGTGACCAGGAAGGCGAGGATGGGCGCCACGACGAAGGCGACGCGCAGCACCCAGGTGATGGCGTTGACGGAGACGTGGAAGGTCTGGGCGATGACGTCGTTGCCGCCGGCCAGCAGCAGCACGCCGTACCACACCGTGCCCGCGACGCCGAGGCCGGTGCGCACCGGTCGCTCGCGGGGCCGGTCGCACAGGTGCCGCTCGGCCCACCACTCCCCCGTCAGCCGCTGCTCCACGAACGGATAGGCGTACAGGGCGGTGAACAGCAGGCCGGGCAGGACGACCGCGGGAAGCAGGACGTTCCACATGAGGGTGTGTCCCGCGACATTGGTCTCCCAGGGCGGGACCAGGCGCAGCGCGCCCTCCAGAAAGCCGACGTACCAGTCCGGCTGGGAGGCGGTGGAGACCTGGTCGGGGCGGTAGGGGCCGTAGTTCCAGACCGGGTTGACCTGGGCGATGCCCGCCATCAGCACCAGTACGCCGGCGACGATGACGGCCAGGCCGCCGGAGGAGCCGGTGAACTGCGGGAAGAACGGCTTGCCGACGGCGTTGCGCTGGGTGTGGCCGGGTCCGCGCCACTGGGTGTGCTTGAGGTACACCACCAGCATCAGGTGCACGGCGACCAGCGCGAGGAGGGCACCCGGAAGCAGCAGGATGTGCACCGGATACAGGCGGGTGATGATGTCGTGGGCCGGGTACTGGCCGCCGAAGGCGAAGAACGCCACGTAGGTGCCGACGACCGGGAGGGACAGCATGATGCCCTGCGCGATGCGCAGTCCGGTGCCGGAGAGCAGGTCGTCGGGGAGGGAGTAGCCGGCGAAGCCCTCGGCCAGCGAGACCGCGAACAGGGTCACGCCGATCACCCAGTTCAGCTCGCGCGGCCGGCGGAAGGCGCCGGTGAAGAAGATCCGCAGCAGGTGCGCGCCGATCGCGGCGACGAAGACCAGCGCGGCCCAGTGGTGGGTCTGCCGCATCAGCAGTCCGCCGCGTACGTCGAAGCTGATGTACAGGGTGGAGTCGAAGGCGGCCGACATGCGCACTCCCTGCAGCGGCACATACGGGCCGCTGTAGACGACCTCGCGCATCTCCGGCTGGAAGAACAGGGTGAGCCAGACCCCGGTCACGATCAGCACCAGCAGGCTGTACAGGGCGAGTTCGCCGAGCAGGAAGGACCAGTGGTCGGGGAACGCCTTGCGCAGCAGCGGCCCGCCGTCGAGGACGGGCAGTCGGGCGTCGGCTGCGTCGACGAGCCGCTCGGCGCGGCGGCCGGCTCGGTTCATGCGTCCTCGGGCTCCGCCGCCGCGCGGGCCACCTCGGCCTCCACCTCGGGGCGCGGCCGGCCCGTCTCCTTCGCGAACTCGCTCAGCGCGGTCTGTACGTCCCGGTCCAGGTCCCGCCAGGCACGCAGCGCGGTCTCGTACGTGCCCGACTGGGCGCCGGTCATCCGCCGCTCGGCCGGCGGGCCGTAGGCGTCCCGCAGGTCCTCGACCGTGGCGTGGGCCGCGTCGGCCGCGCGCTGCTTCTGCACGAGTTCGTCGAAGGTGTGAGCCACACCAATCGACCCTAGGCACCCCTTTCCCGATGCGCCTCCCCAAGCCTCACCAACCTGCCGAAACGCACCCGTGTGGCGGTCAGCGACGGGGCATCACTGGGGGTGGGCGGTTCAGCTGACGGGGCGGGGGGCCGGGCGGGACCTGGAGGACGGCTGAAGCGGGGGCCGACGGTCAGCCGACGGGGCGGGGCACGGGAGACGGCGGGGACGGGAGCCAACGGTCGGCGGTCAGCCGCGGGTACCGACGGCGGACGCTCGCGGTCAGCCCACGGGGCGGGCGCGGGAGACTGCGGGGACGGGAGCCGACGGTCGGCGGTCAGCCGCGGGTACCGACGGCGGACGCTCGCGGTCAGCCCACGGGGCGGGCGCGGGGGACGGCGGGGACGGGAGCCAACGGTCGGCGGTCAGCCGCGGGTACCGACGGCGGACGCTCGCGGTCAGCCCACGGGGCGGGCGCGGAGGACGGCGGGGACGGGAGCCAACGGTCGGCGGTCAGCCGCGGGTACCGACGGCGGACGCTCGCGGTCAGCCCACGGGGCGGGCACGGGAGACGGCG